>JAFAKI010000305.1 GCA_019235595.1 Mucilaginibacter sp.
GCGACTCCATCCAATATTTAGTCGATGCATTAAAATTGCGACGATTTGATGCGGCGGTTATCTTTACGGTTTATAGCCAAAGCCCATTGCCAACGGCCATGCTGGCGTATATGGCCGGTATACCTAAAGTGCTGGCTTATTGTCGTGAAAACCCTTATGGTCTGGTCACGCAATGGGTGCCTGACGAAGAGCCTTATCGCTTTATCAGGCACCAGGTTAGGCGCGATCTTGACCTGGTAAAAGCTGTGGGCGCACATCCGTCCTGTGAAAGTTTATGTCTGCATACAAATGATGTGTGGGTTAAGGTTGCGCAAAAGCTTGCTGTATCGGGCTTGAAAACAGGTCGTCCGTGGCTGATTTTACATGCAGGAGTGAGCGAAGCAAAGCGGCAATATCCATTCGACCTGTGGGTCGAAACGGGAAAAAAAATAGTTCACGAATTAAACTTTCAAATTTTGCTTACCGGTTCAGCATCGGAAATGAAGCTTACCGATCAGTTGCAGCAGGAAATCGGCGAACATTGTTATTCGATAGCCGGATTATTAGATATGGAAGAGTTTATCTGCCTTGTACAGCATTCACCATTGATGGTTTCCGTCAATACCGGCACAGCCCATATTGCAGCAGCCGTAGGCACACCCGTTGTAGTTTTGTATGCGCAAACCAATCCCCAGCATACACCCTGGAAAGTACCCTGCAAAGTGCTGCAATTTCCTGTTGCTGAAGAAGCGCGAAGTAAAAATGAAGTTATACAATACGTAAACAGGAAGCTTTATAGAGATGCGATTGATATGCCTCAACCAGGCGATATCATCCTTGCGGCAAAAGAACTCCTGAATCCAATTGATTCACCAGGTAAGCAGTTTCACGAAATACTTCATCAAAATTAGGAGATTGCAGCCAGTTAATGGTGCGATGCAATTGTTTATTAATTGGTCCCCAGCGTTCCGGTTCCCCATCCATACTGATTACGATACTTGGCGTTTTTAATGCTGCGGCAATATGCGATACCCCTGTACAGTTGGATATCAGAAGTGCCGAATCTTTAATCAACGCTGCGACCGCCCCTATGGATGTCTTCCCTGTGGCATCGATGGCTTCGTTACTCATCTGTTCTATTACCTCATTGGCGATATGCGCCTCATCTTTGGTCCCGGTAACTATGATTTTATAGCCCTTTTCATAACAGAAATCGCCAAGGGAGGCAAAATGTTCAGTTGGCCATTGTCGCCATGCTCCGCGCGAGCCGGGATGGATGCACACATACCGGCCTTTTTCGATTGATAAAGCCAAATAATCGAGCTCCTGGAAGTCCATAGCGTTTATGGGAAATTCGAGTGCATTTCCCTGCGATGGTATTCCAAGAAATTCCATTAAAGCGATGTGCCTGTCAATTTCAGAGCCTTCATTCGGATAGGACATAAATAAATTATTGTCACGCGCATAATGCCCCTCTATCTGATAACCGGCAGTATACTTTGCTCCGAACAGCTCTATCATAGAATTAACTATTGAACCGTTGCCCTGCATCTGTAATGCCAGGTCAAATTGTTCTCTTTGGATCAATGGCAGAAACTCAGCAAAAGCAATAGGGTTAAAAACTTGTTCAGGCAAGCCCGGAAAACCGGGAAAATGAATCAAGCGGTCAAAATAATTATCAAATCGTTCAACCATCCATTTTGCCCACGGGAGACCAAGCAGGGTAATCTCCGCATTCGGATACGCATTTCTCAAAGCATGTATCGCCGGGATTGCGCACAACATGTCGCCAAGCTGCAGCGCCCGGAAAACGGCGATCTTTTTAATTTGACCGGAAGGTAATTTCATAGAAAGAACACTTTATATTTAAATGCGCCATACCATTGCCAGTAAATGGATAAAAATGGAATAACAAAGGAAGTGATCACCATCTCTGCTATATGCGGGGCTGAAAGCCGCGTGGTATATAATCGCTTTACTATAAAATTGAATGTGAGGAGTATCCATGTATAGAATCCAATAACGCCGGTCCATTTATTATGTGAAAGGAAACCAACCACCATGATCATAAATGCCACAATAATTGCATAATAAAGAAGTGGCGGCGCAGATTGAATCTTGCTCCGGTATAGTTCCGGATATTTTTTATAAAGCAAAGCGTTGTATAGTGTTTTCTTTTGCTCCTTGATACTCACACCCCATTTGGCCATACGGACCGGGTGTACAACGATGGCCGTTTCGATGTGTTTAACAGGAACATCTTCGCGAATCAACTTAAATTCCAGATCGCTGTCTTCCCGCCATGCCATGCGGAACTGTTCGTCAAACCCGCCTATCTTCAACAATGCCGCACGTGTGCAGGCGCAATTGGCTGTTATAAAATCTGCCGACTCAAGCCCCGCAGTATTTTTCTCATAGTCAGTTGGCCTGGTACTCCGCGGAACAATAACATTGCCGGTCATGGCTTCTTCTGTATCCGGGTTTATATTTTCTGTTATTTCTTTCAGCCAATACTGATCAGGCAAGCAATCATCGTCTGTAAAAGCGATAATTTTACTGCGGGCATTCAGCCAGCCATAATTTCGTGCAGCAGCGGGCCCTTTTTTAGTACCCATAGACAGAAATCGCAACGATGTCACCCTGTTCCTGGCCAGATCTCTGATGAGTGCCTGGGTTTCGGTATCCGGACCGTCGCTCACTACAATTATTTCATACCGCCGCTTGTTAAATTTTTGAGTCAGCAAAGCCATCAGACACTTCTTCAGTAATTGCGGACGACGATAGGTGGGGATAATAACTGAAATCTCCATATTCTTTTTCGATAATAAATGAACCAATGATCAGCGCGTCAAACGGCGAGCTCCAAAAACATTCAATAGCATCTCGCGGTGTACAAACAATGGGTTTCCCCAGGGTATTGAATGAAGTGTTGATTAATACCGGCACGCCCGTTTTTTGATGAAATGCCTTAAGCAGATCATAATAAGGTTTGTTTTGCTGCTCATTGATAGTTTGAACGCGGGCGGTTCCGTCCACGTGTTTTACTGCGGGTATTTTATCGGCCTTGTCTTCCAATACATCATACACAAAGAGCATAAAAGGGGAATAAGATGCATTTTTGAACCAGTTTGCCGCCTCCTCTTCCAACACAACCGGTGCCACCGGCCTGAAATCTTCCCGGTCTTTTACCTCATTTAGCCGTGCCTGCATTTCTGCATTGATAGGCGATGCCAGTATGGACCGACCTCCGAGCGCCCGTGGGCCAAATTCCATTCTTCCCTGGTACCAGCCAATGATCTTGTTCTGGGAAAGTAATTCGGCGGTCTCTTCTGCAACGTTCTCCATCTTCCGGTATGGTATTTTGCACCATTTCATAAATTGCTCTATTTCTGCGTCATTATATTCCGGGCCCCAGTATGCATGGGTCATTATAAAATTTCTGCTTGCGGCTGGTCGTTGCTGCGCGTCTATCCAAAGTGCTGCACCTAAGGCCGTGCCGTCATCCCCTGATGCAGGTTGTACCCAAATATTTTTAAACGGGCTATGATCGCGTATCCGGGCGTTGGCAACACAGTTCAACGCTACCCCGCCGGCCATGCACAAATTCTCTTGCTGGGTTTCTGAGTAAAGCCAATCGGTTAGTTCCAGCATGGTCTCCTCAAGCACCATCTGCAAGGAACGAGCAATATCAAAATGGCGCATGGTAAACTCTTCGTGCCTTAATCGCTGAAGGCCAAAGCGCTCTGTAAATCGTTGATTTTTTATGGTATACTGACCATCTTTTCCTACCTGGATTATATCCCTGAA
>JAFAKI010000080.1 GCA_019235595.1 Mucilaginibacter sp.
TGCTGAAATATTTATCGCAAAAACAAGTAAAGGTGATCATTACTACCGACCATGGGACCATCCGTGTAAAAAATCCAAGCAAGATCATCGGCGACCGGAATACCAATACCAACCTGCGCTACAAACAGGGAAAAAACCTGAACTTTAACGCGAAGGAAGTATTTCATATCCGCAACCCGCACGATATTATGTTGCCAAGGCTGCATGTAAGTTCGAGCTTTGTATTTGCCAAGAATGACAGCTACTTCGTGTACCCGAATAACTATAATCATTTCGTGAATTTCTATAACGAGACCTTCCAGCATGGTGGTATTTCGCTTGAGGAGATGATCATACCTGTTGTTACTTACGGGTCAAAGTAATTGCAATATGGTAATTGAAATTAGAAAAGAGGATACACCCGAAGAAGTTAAAACGAAGCTGAGAAATTTTTCACTGAAGAGAAGTAAGAATAAAAAGAAGCGTTTAACCCAATTTTTCGGTGTCCTTAAACTTAAAGAAGATCCAGTAACACTTCAGCGGAGATGGCGCGGTCAGGCTTAAAATCTGCTCGTGATATTATAACTTTGGCGGCATGAAATTGCCTGTTAAAAGCCTTGATGAACTCAAATATGCCGCAGAACAACTGATCAGCTTTGGCGGTTCGCAAAAGATATTCCTTTTTTATGGTGATATGGGCGCGGGTAAAACCACGCTCATTAAATCACTTTGCGATAACCTGGGAGTAAAGGAGCCTGCAACCAGCCCTACATTTTCGATAGTGAACGAGTACCAGGGCGAATCATCCAGGATTTATCATTTCGATTTTTACAGATTGAAAAATCAAAGTGAGGCTTTGGATCTGGGCTATGAAGAATACTTTTACTCGGGTAATTATTGCTTCATTGAGTGGCCCGAAAAGATACCCGATTTATGGCCTGATCATTATATCCGCGTTGATATAGAGGTTTTGGGCGAAAATGAGCGCCTGTTAACCTTTGCGAAAATTTAGTTCTGCAACCCCGCTTTTTTTGCCTATCTTCAACAGCCAGAATTAAAGACACATGAGTTCGGAGTTATTCAGCGGTTTTTCCGATGTTGCCAAACAGGCGATGATGCAGCCTCAGGAGTCGATGCTTGAGGTGAAAACAAAAAAAAACAAGCTTCATATTGGTATCCCAAAAGAGACTTCTTTTCAGGAGAACAGGGTTGCTTTAACGCCCTTATCTGTTGCGTTGCTTATCAACAACGGCCACGAAGTAATACTGGAGAGCAATGCTGGCCAGGCTGCAAAATTCTCTGACAAAGACTACAGCGAGCAGGGCGCCAAGATAGTTTATGATTCCAAATCAGTGTATGAGGCAAATATTATCATTAAGATAGCTCCGCCTACTTTACAGGAGATTTCGATGATGAAATCGCACCAGATATTGATCTCGGCCTTGCAATTATCAACGCTACAGGCCGATTGCCTGCATGCTTTGATGCAAAAGAAGGTTACCGCTTTATGTTTTGAACATTTACGGGATGAAGGCAACGCGCTGAGCGTTGTCAGGGCGATGAGCGAGATTGTAGGTGCAACCTCGATATTGATAGCCGGCGAATATCTGAGCAATGTTTTTGACGGTAAGGGATTGATGCTGGGCGGCGTCACAGGCGTACCGCCCACTGAAATTGTGATATTAGGCGCAGGCACTGTAGGTGAATATGCTGCACGTACAGCCATTGCTTTAGGCGCCGAGGTTAAGGTTTTCGATCCATCAATCTACAAATTGCGTCGTTTGCAAAATAATATCGGTACCAGGGTTTTTACCTCGGTTGTGCAGCCTATTGTCTTAGAGAAGGCAATTACTACCTGCGACGTAGCTATTGGCGCTTTGCGTGCTGAAGATGGTCGCAGCCCGTGCATAGTATCTGAGAGTACTGTGAGCAGGATGAAACCTAATTCAGTCATTATCGATGTAAGCATTGACCAGGGCGGCTGCTTTGAAACTTCAGAGATAACTAACCATACTCATCCGGTGTTCCGCAAATATGATGTGATCCATTATTGCGTTCCGAACATTGCATCGCGTGTTGCACGCACAGCAACCTACGCGCTGACCAATATTTTTACCCCTATTCTGCTAGACATCGGCGACCAGGGCGGACTCAAAAATTTGATCTGGAGAAAGGTCGGTGTACGTAATTCCGTATACATTTACGAAGGACAACTAACCAGCAAATACATCGGCGAGCGCTTTAATATCCCTTGTAAAGACCTGGATCTACTGATCGTTTCGCACAGATAAACATCATCTGCGCAAAAAATATTGCTCAAAATCAGCCGGTTAAGAAGATTTTAAAAAAATCCTTGTGGAATGAAAAAAGGTGGCTATATTTGCCATCCCAAACGGAGTGGTAGTTCAGCTGGTTAGAATACATGCCTGTCACGCATGGGGTCGCGGGTTCGAGTCCCGTCCATTCCGCTGATTTAAATGTCAAAAACAACTAAAAGTCTGTAAATTAAATATTTACAGACTTTTTTTGTTCAAATAGGCCAAATTATTCAAGTTTTAGCATAAAACTGGTGAGCAATTCGGTTGGCATATTTGAACAACGGAAATGCTCACCAGAAATGTTGTAATTAACTGATTTACAACCTGTTCAATAGCTAAACATCTTGACTGCAAATGATGAAATAAACAAATTTGTTTCACTTTTAAATCATTTGTAATGAGGACAAACATCAATTTGCTTTTCTATTTGAAAAAAAGATCAAACTACAAAAGCGGACCGGTAGCAATTTATTTAAGATTTACGGTTGAAGGACAGCGTGCGGAAGTGTCAACCGGAAAAACTTGTGAGCCCTTACGCTGGAACGCCCAGGCAGGTCGGGCTCATGGCACGAAGGAAGATGTCAGGATATTAAATGCATATCTTGATAAGTTAGAAGCGAAGACTCAGTAACTGCACAGCCTAATGATCATTAATCAAGACTTCATCACTGCCGAAACCCTCAAAAACCGGTTCATTGGAAAGCAGGAAAATGTACGGTCGCTGGTCAGTGTTTTCGAGGATAACAGCCAAAAAATGGAAAGCCTTGCTGAGAATAAAAAGCGCCCATATTACTAAAATGGAGCAATATGAGCGCTTAGTTATCAATTTACATCAAACCAAAGTTTTGTAGTCAAAACATCAGGGCCCTGATCAGCAACTGCTGCTTTGTAATTTGTTCCGTTTAGCGATTGCTCAGTTCCGGGATATATAAACCTAACCGGCAATTTGCCGCCAAGCGTACCCGCAACCGCCGGCTGAAGCTGTGGGTAATCCAACCTGCGCCATTCCGCAAATGCCTCAAGTCCCTGTCCGAATAGGGCGATCCATTTTTGTTCGCCAATTGATTTTTTATAGTTAGTCGGATCATATTGAACAGCAGCTGATGCTGTATAGGTGGCAATTGCGCCGTTGGCAATTCCATATTGTTGCAATGACGCGGTGACAGCCTGGTTGTATAAGCTTGCTGCATCTTCAGTTGTCAGACCGCGCGCAGCTGCTTCGGCCCTGTCAAACAGCACCTCAGCGTAGCTTATGATCACGGCCGGTGCATGTGGTGCGCGGAAATAGGCACCTGGTTTGGACGTTTTAGTAAAGCCCAGGCTGCTGGCATCGCCAACAAGCAAACCGTTTGGTATACCGACATATGTTTGTGGTGTCGGATCTTGCGTCGGGCTTGCATAGATAGGCAGCCGCGGATCATTCAAGGAAACCAGTTTATCTACAATGGTCTTACTAACACGGTAATCGTCGCGCGTATCAAACAAATTACTTACCGGGTTTTGATTAGGCGAATCCTGGTAAACCAGTTGCGCAATCTCGCTATTTGAACTAATATAACCACTACCTTCCGCTTGTACGTCACCCAGAACTTGCTTGGACTTGACAGGATCACGATCAGCTATACGTAGAGCTATGCGCAGGCGTAATGAATTAGCAAATTTTTTCCAAAGTGCGATATTATTACCATAAATAATGTCACCGGCAATTGCTTTACCAGCAGGATTCAACGCCGCCTGAGCAGCTTTAAGGTCGTCAAGCAAACCATAGTATACATCCTTCTGTGTATCATAGGCTGGCGTTATATATTGATCTATATTTGCTGCCTGTTTGTAGGGAATGTCTCCAAAGGCATCAGTTAACAAGGAGAATGTCCAGGAGCGCAACACTAACGCCACCCCTTTGTAATTTGGATTTCCCTGGGCATCCGCTAACTTGATGATCTGGTTGAGGTTGACGATACTTTTCGAATAACCCACGGTCCATAGTTCCTGGAATGAACTGTTAGTGTATATGTATCTGTCGGGGTCGGTATATTGAATTTTTGCCCAATACTGTACAAACAGCAAACTGGCATCCATGTTATTGGCTACACCCCAATAGGTATCGGCCGTCGCTTTTGTAGCAGCGGTAAGTAAGTAATTGGGCTGCGCTGTTTGTGAGCCATTCGGATTCTGGTTGATCGTGACCAGTTCTTTTTTGCACGATGCTGCTGATAATAAAAGCAGGCCGGCTATGATAGTTTTATATTTAAATTTCATGTTGTTTAGAATTTGAGGTTGATATTAAAGCCTATATTGCGGACAGTCGGTAAAGTAAGGTCTTCGAGGCCTTGGCCATTACCGGTATTGAATGCGGTTTCGGGATCAATATTTGGCACATTTTTATCAATGATCCATAGGTTACGCCCTACTAATGAGATGGTAGCCGACTGCAGGCCAGCGCCTTTGATCCAGGCAGATGGCAGCGAATAACCAAATTTTACCTCACGCAGTTTAATATAGGTCGCATTATAAACGAATGCTTCATCAACATTGGTAAACCCTTTGTAATAAGACTGGGCGGGCAGAATGACAGTGTTATTTGCTCCGCTAGCAGTTACGCCGTTAAAGATCATACCGTCATGATATATGGTTTCCCCATTAGGACCGGCACTGCCCTGGACTGCGGCGACAGAAGTGTTATTGTTAGGGTAGTAATAACTCAGGCCTCCGTTTTGAGCGCCTCTGCCCGGAAGGGTTGATGCCAAAACGCCTGTGTAAGTGCCGGTACGATTTGTATTCGAGTAAATAGAACCCCCAAAGTGGCCGTCTATCAGGAAACTCAAGTTAAACCGTTTGTAAGTAAAGCTATTATTGATGCTTCCAAGCCAGTCCGGTGTGTATTTCCCAAGATATTGTTTAGTCGGATTGATTACAGGAGTACCATTGGCACCGATGATGATCTGTCCGGCCGCGTTACGCTGGTATGCATTTCCGTAAATTGTTCCATATGGTTGGCCGAGAGCCGCCAGGATCTGTACGGTCCGGTCGCTGCCTAAAACGATGCTCTGCAAACGCCCATCGGCATCAAGCGATGCAACTTTACTACGGTTCAATGAGTAGTTGGTGGTAATATCCCAGCTAAAACTTGTGGATTTAACGGGAGTTAACCCCAATTGTACTTCGATACCCTTGTTATTGATACGACCCCCATTGATCACTTTTTGGCTAAAACCGGTTGAGGGACTTACGTCCACAGTCAATATTTGGTTCACGCTATTAGTATTATAGGCGCTGAAATCAAGATGCACTCTGTCCTGGAAGAATCCGAGTTCAAAACCAGCTTCAGCTGACGTAGTAGTTTCTGGTTTCAGGTGATCATTCAGATCAATTGAAGGAGAGCTTTGTTGCGGGTTACCGGCAAAAGGGGCAGTAAATGTGTAGGCGTTAAGTAGCTGATATGGCGTTGTAGCTTTACCTACTTTTGACCAGCCGCCCCGGAGTTTAGCATAGGTAAGCACATCGCTTTTAATATCCAGTGCCTCTGAAAGTACCAAACTTCCGTTGACTGAAGGATAGAAATAAGAAAGATTTGCAGCTGGCAGGGTCGACGACCAGTCATTACGGCCCGTCAAATTAAGAAACGCATAGTTTCGGAAGCCGATCTGAGCGGAACCAAAATAGCTATAGGTTTTAAGTTTGCCATAATAATTTGACGAAACCAGCGGATCGCGTGAATTACTTAGGGTATACAAGCCGGCAACTGCCAGTTTCGGTGCCACCTGGTCATTTTCCTCGTTTAATATCGTATTGATGTTGCCGCCAGCCATAAGGTCGAGCGAAAAGTCTTTATCTAACTTTTTGGTGTACTGTAATCGGCCCTCGGTATTGGTTTCATTGACGGTATAAACGTCTTCTTCATAAGAACCGAAAGGGGTACCATTGGTTCCGTATGCAACCTTTATCTTGCGTTTATCATTATAATAATCGGTACCTGTTCGGAAATTGGCAGAAAGACCGTCGATTATTTTGTAGTTCAGTTCTACACTGCCAATGATGCGGTTTTTATGCTGGCCGACGGTATTTTCATAAGCAAGCCAGTAAGGGTTGCTGTAGTAACTGTTATTCCAGTTAAAAGTGTTGCCATTAGCATCCTTATAGTTTTTCAGCTGGTTGATGTCAACCTGGCGACCGAACCAGGTAAATTGCAACATAGTACTTGTTGCCCTTTTTCCGTAAGCACCAGGCAGATTATCTGCATCATCTTTAATATAGTTGGCTATAGTCGTTACGGTCAAGTTAGGAGCTAATTTGAAACTTGAGTTCAACAGAAAGGAATTTCTTCCCTGCGAGCTATTAGGTACTATACCAGTTTGATGCAAATTATTATATGAAAGCCGGTAATCTGCTTTGTCGTTGCTTCCCGTTAAAGCCACGCCGTTATTAAGTGTAACTCCTGTTCTGAAAAAGTCCCTGACATTATTTGGATGAGGAACGAAAGGGACGGCCTGTCCGTTTGAGTAGAATTGAGGTATCAACCGGCCGTCCAATGGCGGTCCCCAGCTTTCATCTACACCGTCATTCACGCCTCCGCCTTTACCATCCACATAGCTAAACTGGCCGTTTGATCCCTGTCCATATTCGTTTTGATAGGTTGGCAATAACTGCACGGTTGAAAAAGTGGCATTGGAATTAAGACTGATGCCAACTCCTTTCGAGCCTTTCCCCGTTTTCGTTTTAATAAGGATTACGCCAGCAGCTGCCCGGTATCCATACAATGCAGCCGCATTCGGCCCCTTCAATACACTCACAGATTCTATATCTTCTACGTTAAAGTCGGCTATGGCATTAGCGAAATCCCTCGAGCCATTTGTGCCCAAAAACTGCGAGTTGTCCACAATGACACCGTCAACTACAAACAGCGGCTGATTATTTCCGGCAATAGAAGTTTCGCCACGTATAATGATACGGGACGAACCCATATCACCCTGACTGTTGGTGACAGTTACGCCCGCAATTTTACCGGCAAGCGCATTCACCAGGTTGGTTTCCTTTGCTTCATCGATATCTTTTGCTTTCAGCCCCTGCACGGAATAGCCTAAAGATTTTTTATCCTTGGAAATATTAAGCGCCGTGATCACTACTTCATTAAGAGAGTTCTGGGCTTCCTGTAATGCGATCTGTAAGTTCCCTACTGTTTGTTTTACAATGATTTCCTGGGTCGTAAATCCAGTATAAGTAACACGCAATACATCATTGGTTTTAGCGCTAATCGAAAAATTACCGTTAGCATCTGTTTGGGTGCCGGAAGTACTTCCTTTGACGGAAATGCTTACGCCGGGCAGACGGGTTCCATCCGTTTTGGATGTGACAACACCCTGTACGCTGACTGATTGTGCCGAAACCGTCAGGGCAAATAAAAAGGGCAATAGGATTGCCAGTAAAAGCTTGTAAGTTTTAAACATGATTTTAGAATTGTAAATAGATTTTTTTAGTCAATAAAGTAGCACGAAGGCCCTCTGCAAGCTTGTGGCTAAGACCTTCCTTTACTTAAAACTTTGTTATCGAATGCTGATCATTCATAGCTCCCGGCTGCAGCGCGGATGCTGGTTAAATGATCATTTACTTAGCCGGGATCAACATCGCGGGCTCTTTATGCATGAGGGGAATGCATTGGCCTGTGGAAAATGGAGCTTTAAATACATGAGATTTTGATAGTAGATAAGGGTATTCATAGTTGTTAGTTAGCAGATAAATTTCATAAGATATAGTAAAATAAAGTCGAGCAGGAGGGGCAGTATTGGATGATAGAATACGCCTGGAGACCTCTTTACACAAATCCGTTACAAACATAGAAATAAATTCTATTAAATCTATAGACATTATATAATTTATTTATATTTGTAACGGAAATACTTCAATACTTATCCAGAAAGACCGAGGGAAAAGGCCCTGTGACGTCTTGGCAACCTATATGTTATAAAAGATAAAAGGTGCCAAATCCTGCTTCCTGAAAGGAAGAGAGATAAGGGATGAAACGACCGGCGAACGCCTGCGCTTCCTGGTAAGAATGGAGACG
>JAFAKI010000088.1 GCA_019235595.1 Mucilaginibacter sp.
TAAAAAACATAAAAAATGAAAACATCCTACATTGTTATAATTGTCATTGTAATTATCCTGTTTATTGGCGGCTGTGGCTGTGTATCGAGCTATAACGGCATCGTAAGCCTCGACCAAAATGCCCAGTCAAAATGGGGTACAGTTCAAACTGACTATCAGCGCCGTGCCGACCTGGTGCCGAACCTGGTGGCTACCGTAAAAGGCGTTGCCAACTTTGAAAAAAGCACCTTGGTTGATGTAACCAATGCTCGTGCAAGAGCTACTTCAATTCAAGTTGACCCTACCAAACTTACTCCTGAAACTATTCAGAAATACCAGGCCGCACAGGGTCAGCTAAGCAGCGCGTTAAGCCGTTTGCTGGTTGCTTCTGAACGCTATCCTGAACTAAAAGCTACTGAAAACTTCAGCGGGCTGCAAGCACAGCTTGAGGGTACTGAAAACCGTATAGCCGTTGCAAGGCGTGATTTTAATGAAGCGGTTCAGTCATACAATACCAAGATCAAACAGTTCCCTACAAATTTAATTGCCAGGATGGGCGGCTTTACCGAGAAAGGATATTTCCAGGCAGATGCCGCAGCGGAAAACGCACCAAAGGTTCAATTTTAATTAGTGAATGAGTGAATTAGTGAGTTAGTGAATAATAAAACCATTCACTAATTCACTAATTCACTAAATCAACCATTAAACCATGCCTATATTTAATGAGGAGGAACAACAACGTATCCGCAGGGCGATAGAAGATGCTGAGAAGCATACTTCGGGTCAGATACGTGTTTGTATCGAAAAAAACTGCAGTGAAGAAGTGCTCGACCGTGCTGCCAAGTATTTTCATCAGCTGGATATGCACAAAACCAAGCTGCGAAATGGTGTATTGATTTACGTGGCTACTGTCGACCGAAAATTTGCCATTATTGGCGATCGTGGCATTAATAAAACTGTTCCGGCCAACTTCTGGGACGATGCCAAAGAGAATATGCTCAACCATTTTAAGTATGGCGACCTGGTTGAGGGCATTGCTACGGGGCTGAAAATAGCGGGCGATCATTTGCAAAAATACTTCCCCCATGAAGCTAACGGCACAAATGAATTGCCGGATGACATTGCCTTTATGGATGGCGAATAAAACCTAAGATCATGTTCAAGAAATTAATATTATTTTTCTGTTTAACACTGTATACCCTGTTTGCTTTTGGGCAACAGTTGCCCGAAAAATCAAACACGCTGGTTACGGATTATACCAACACACTTTCGGAGGCCGAACAGCAGCAACTGGAACACAAGTTGGTTGCCTTTGACGACTCTACCTCTACGCAGATAGCAGTGGTGATCTTGAAATCGGTTGGCGATTACGACATTAACGATTATGCACAGCGACTGGGCCGTGCCTGGGGCATTGGCCAAAAAGGAAAAAACAATGGCGTGGTACTACTGGTTGCAATAGGCGACCGCAAAGTATCCATCCAGACCGGCTATGGCGTGGAAGCCGTATTGCCTGACATCGTAACGCACGAGATCATTCAAAATGATATCAGGCCAAACTTTATTGCCGGCAATTATTATGCTGGTCTTGACGCTGGCACAAACGATATCATTAAGTATGTAAAAGGCGAATACAAAGCGGATAAAAAGCCGCAGCAACAACAGGGTAAAAACGTTGGCAATATTGCCATACTCATCATCATCATTGTGGTGATATTGATCATAGTTTTCCGTGGCCGTGGCGGCGGTGGCCAGATCATTGACAGTCGCGGTGGGGCCAGTCCGTTCTGGTGGTTTTTGGGTGGAGCTATGCTGGGCCGTGGCAGCGGCGGCTGGGGAGGCTTCTCTGGCGGCAGCGATGGCGGTGGTGATAGCGGAGGTGGCTTCGGCGGTTTCGGTGGCGGCGACTTTGGCGGTGGTGGCTCGAGCGGGAGTTGGTGAGTTTTAATTAGTGATTGAGTGAATTAGCGAATGAGTGATTAATTTAATTAGTGATTGAGTGAATTAGCGAATGAGTGATTTTTAACACGGCGGATTATAAATTACCTTCTAAATTTTTTAATCTTGCCATTCACTAATTCACTCACTCGCTAATTCACTAATTGAACATGAAGAATCTTACCTGGAAAAAACTTTCATCGCGATATATACATAAAGGCCCATGGGCAACCTTGCGGACAGACAAATGTGTGATGCCAAATGGACACGTTGTTGAGGATTACTACGTACTGGAATACAGCAACTGGGTAAACGCCGTAGCCATTACCGAAGATAATAAAGTGCTGATGGTTCACCAGTATCGTCATGCGGCAGAGATCGTTTCGCTGGAAATTCCGGGTGGCGTGATCGATCCCGGAGAGGAACCACAGCAGGCCATGCGCCGCGAACTGCTGGAGGAAACCGGTTACCAGTTTGATGATTTTGAATTGCTAACGGTAGTTTACGCCAATCCATCCACAGCCAACAACCATACCTATTGCTACCTGGCCAGAGGCGGTAAAAAAGTACAGGAACAACACCTGGATGAACAGGAAGAAATAGTAGTGGAAGAATTCACTATTGCCGAAATAAAAGACCTTTTGTTAAACAAAAAAATAGCCCAGGCATTACATTGCACTGGGCTGTTTTATGCGTTGATGCGATTAGGTGAACTTTAAACAACGCAAATTTCTATTATTGACCGCAGCGTAAGTTTTTAACTCACCATCTCCGCCAACGCCTCAATAAATTTCGGAGAATCGTTCAAACTTTCTACCAGTTGAACATGCTCGCCGCCTAGGGCTTTGAACTCGTCGCCATATTCGGTGGTTACTTCATAAACTGTTTCGAGGCAATCGGCTACAAAGGCAGGGCAAAATACCAGCAGGCGTTTTTTGCCTTCTTGGGCCATTTGGGCAACTATTTCGCTGGTGTAAGGCTGTACCCATGGGTCGCTGCCCAGGCGCGACTGGAAGCAAACCGTGTATTTTTCTTTAGGCACACCGAGTTCTTCGGCTATAAGCTTTGCTGTGTGATAGGACTGTGCGGAATAGCAGAATTTATTTTTATCGGTAAGCGTCTGGCAGCAATCAGCCGACTTCAAACAATGGTTATGCGTATGATCAGATTTAATCATCTGCCGTTGCGGCAAGCCGTGGAAACTGAACAAAATATGATCGTAGGTTTCGGGTTTATATTTACGTGCATTATCGGCAAAAGCCTCTATCATTAATTTATTATCGTGGAACGAGTTGATAAAAGAGATCGTTGGACTGGTGGGCCATTTGCCGACCAAATCCATCACTTTTTCATAAACCGAACCCGTACTTGCCGAAGCATATTGCGGAAAAAGCGGGATTACCTGTATGTTATCTACCAAAGCAGCCTTCAATCGTTCTAACGCCGACTCAATATTGGGGCTTTGATAACGCATAGCCAGTTCTACGATATAATCATCACCCAGGCGTTTTTGCAAGAGCTGCTGTTGCAGAATACTGTAATGTAACAAAGGAGATCCCGTTTTTGGATCCCAGATTTTCTGGTATAGTTTAGCCGACTTAGGGCTGCGGGTAGGCACAATAATGCCTTTAACCAGCAGTGTGCGCGAAATCGGGTTAATATCGATCACCCGGGGATCCATCAGAAATTCACGAAGATATTTACGCACATCGGCCGTCGACGGACTGTCGGGCGTGCCCAAATTGATTAATAAAACTCCCTTTTTGCCCATATTAAGGCGCAAAAATAAAATAAATTTTCCCCCTATAGATTATGGAGATAAATTATTGCCAATAAATGAGAAAGATCATTAAAATTCTTCCAGCGCAGCCTTCACATTTTCCATCAGCCACATAGGGGTTGAAGTGGCTCCTGCAATACCCACCTTGTCGCCTGGAGCGAATAATGACTTGTCCAGCTCGTCAGGCGCTGAAATGAAATAAGTATTGGGGTTATGCTTGCGGCAAACTTCAAATAACACCTTGCCATTGGACGATTTGCGACCGGATACAAAAACAATCCTATCAAACTTAGCAACAAACGCCGGCAGGTCTTTGTCACGATTTGATACCTGGCGACAGATCGTATCGTTTGCCCTTACCTCGTAACCGCGTTCGATCAGCTTATCTTTGATGTCGTAGAATTTTTCGGTGCTTTTGGTGGTCTGGCTGTAAAGGGTGATTTTTTGCGGCAATTCGACTCCATCTAACTCAGCGATATCCTGGAAAACCAAAGCCTCGTTGTTGGTTTGACCGGATAAACCGATCACTTCGGCGTGGCCATGTTTACCGAAGATCAATATCTTCTCGTTGCTATCGTAAGATGTTTTGATGCGATTTTGCAGCTTCAATACCACAGGGCAGGAAGCATCAATCAGCATAATATTATTCTCCAGGGCCAGTCGGTAGGTTTCAGGTGCCTCGCCATGTGCGCGGATCAGTACCTTTTCGTTGCGCAGATTTTTCAGGTCATCATGACCGATAATGCGCAGACCTTTTGCTTTCAGACGCTCAACTTCTTCGTCGTTGTGAACGATATCACCAAGGCAATACAGATAGCCGTCCTGCTCCAAAATCTCCTCAGCCATATCAATGGCATACACCACCCCAAAGCAAAACCCTGAATCCTGATCGATAGTTACCTTTAACTGATAATCGCCCATAATGCTGCAAATTTACATACGATTTTATGATTTACAGGATTGTTTAGATAAATATTCACCTGATTATCAAACATAGCAGTCCGAAGAACGCAAATTGAGTGAGCAATAAAATGACGGCCACTATGCTTTGCTGCTTAAACCGGAATAGCTCAAATAGCAACAACAAAAGCAGGCTGATCCCAAACCAGCACTCATAATTTTTTAAAGGGATGACCGAATTCGCCCAATGCCAGTAGCCAAGATGAACAGCCACGGGCTCGATCAGTAAATCTAGCAGAACCAGTAGCAACGCCCCAATTATTGTTCTCAGAATAAAACTTTTCAAACGGCTGCGCTGCATTAAAACGCCTGTTGAGTAGACCAGCATAAACCAATTGCCGCCTATAATTAACGGAACACCGGACAGTTTAAAGCCTAAAGTCTCGCCATAAGTATAATCACCAAAAAGCCACTGTTTATTTACCCCGATCCATTCAGCGACAAAACCCAAAATAAAAATGGTGACGAAGAAAAATACAAAGGGCTTATCAATTCGCTTATGATTAAGTACGATTATTGCCAGCATTAACAGCAAATGAAACGGGACAATGTGCAGGAATAATGGTCTGGTAAGTGGCAATGCCAAGCCAACCAATCCGACCGCGTGAAAAGTGAGAATGAGAGAAACAGCCTGCTTATTTGCGGACAGCTCCTTTCTAAACGAAAGAGGCTTCATATTTTCCGGCCTTTCCAAACGGTAGTTTTGGTGAGGTATTTTTGTATAGCCGAGAATGCAATAAGCGCCATGCTAAACATTTGCAAGGGATGCAAAACAACATTTAATGTTGCATTTTGGCCCGATTCCAGCGAGATCATAATACGGGTAAGCAGGATAAGCCCGATCATCATTAGGATAAGTTGAAAATTCAACGTCATGATCACGATCATTGGCCCTGTAATAAGCAATAGCAGGAAAATCAGGAAACTGAAAATATTATAGTTAAAAGCCGCCAGGAAGTTCTTGCCAAAGCCATTAACTGCAGTAGCATAGCCCGTATACATGCGGCAACTGATCATACCATTTGCCAGCAGGCTTTCACCGTTAAACCCCCGGGCTTTTACTTGTTTCATGATCTCCACATCTTCCACTATCTTATCTTTCGAGTTTTTGTGCCATTCATACTCCCGGTAAATTTCTGCATCGAACAGCATGAATTGGCCGCTTGCGGCGGCTACAGCAGGGTTTTTCGCCAGGTACACCAAACGCAAGGGGAGCAAGTTGAGCAAGAGATAATGCATCAGCGGTACAGTCAGCCATTCGCCGAATGTTTTCATCTGCTGATTAGTGAATAAACTCAGCAAAGCCAGTTTACGAAAATGCATGCGATGAACTGCGCTATTGATTAGTCCGTCGTAAATCTGTTCGTCGGCATCTAAAAATAACAGAAATTCCCCTTTTGCCTGTTTGGCTAACTGGTAACAGGCGTAATTTTTACCCAGCCATTGCCCGGTTAGCTCTTTACCTTTAATTACTCTAAAAGCCGGATGTTTGGTTGAAAAATCGGCACAGATGTCATACGTGCTGTCGCTGGAATCGTCATCCAGGATGATCACCTCGTAATTGCCATAGTCCTGCCTGGCGATAGAGCCTAAAAGTGACAGGATATTTTTTTCTTCGTTTCGGGCAGGAATAAGAATCGAAACGAGGTTATCATAATTCCTGTTTACCCGGCGAAGTTTTGGGTCAGAGATGAAATTGAAGAGCGTTACGGCAAAGCGCAAAATGATAAAAATGAAAGTTGCGTAGATAACGATGAACACTTTATATCACAATTTCGGTTTGCTGCAATTTAGCATTATCATAATGCATTTGATAAGCATTTTTTAAATCTTCAAAACTTTTACTTTGGCATGGTTCAACGTGCATATAGACAGATGCAGTAGGTTTTTTATGTTTCATATATTGAACAAATGTAGCAGCAAACAACAGTTGGAATTTTCCGGCGGCTTTCTCCATCACGCGGGTGATACCTTTCTCAAACTGAATAACATTTACAAAGTTGGAATACAATTTCCCTTGTGGAAATATCAGCACCAGGTTTTGCGGATCATTTAATAATTCAGCGGCATAGTCCAGCGATTGCAGCATATCCCTTGACTGCTTGTTGATGGAAAACGCCCCTCCGTATTTTACATATTGAAACTTGATGGTGGTATCCTCGCGTACCATTACGTAGAACTCCTTTTTTAGAAGTTTTCGACAAACTATGTAAAGGATCAACGAATCCCAGTAACTGAAATGATTGGCTATTAACAATATTGATTTATGAGGATCGATATCAACCGGGTCAAACTTTAATCCATGAAAATGGCGCTTTACTATACCGGTTACATAGTAATGCAGTATCTGGCGAATGAAAAAATTATTTCCGGGTTTTATCATTACAACATACTGCTTATTATCTTCAAATTTTCAAATCACCACATCTTCAAATCAAATTAGTGTTCAGCATTTGCCTGTTCCTTTAGGGCTTGCTTATGATGGGTATTGATCATGTCCTTTAGTTTTTCAAAATCGAAATCGTGGTTGGTACCGCAATTCAGAAACCGGAAATAAACCGATGGTTTCAGGCTCTCAAAATATTCGACAAAGGCCGAGTAATAGATGATCTGGCAATCGCCTTTAATCTTTTTAACTATATAGTCGATACCACGCTCGATGTTGATTCCCTCACTATGATTGGATTCCAATGCCCCCTGCGGAAAAACCGTGACAAGATTGTTGGGATCATCAAGCAATTTTGCCGCGTATTGCAGTGATTCCACAACTTCTTTTGATTTCCGGTTGATTGAAAAGCCACCGACACGATTAAAGAACAGACGCTTTTGAAGATGGTCTTCCTGCATCATGATAAAGAAATCGCGCTTTAGAAAGGTATGGGTCAGATACCCGGCAAAGAAACCATCCCACCAGCTAAAGTGGTTGCATAATAACAATACGGAGTGACCGGGAAGTACTTCAACCTCATCATGTTTCAATATCTTAAAAGCTTTGTGCAGCCTGTAAGCCAGGTACGGGGCGAACAATTTTTTGATGAGCCGGTTGCTGCGCTGAGGTATCATTCAGACAAATCTAATAAATACTCATCCAATGCCGGCACAACCAGCCAATGGCCTAATTGTACCTCATGTATTTCGGCTTTGGTCAACTGATCTGTAAATGATTGGGCCGCCGACTTCGGAAACAACTTATCGTCTTTGCCAAATATGATGGTGCATTTAATCGAATATTGATCAATCAGCTTAATAATCTTCCCCGTATCTGGTTGCAGACGACGTATCAGGTTGAGTGTATAATACACGTCCAGCCGTTTTTTTTCTGTATCGATCTCGTTATAGGCGATGTTGTACAGACTGTCATCAATAAACCGCCATCTTTTTAATGTTTTCAGTAGCGATGGGGTCAGCCATTTGCTTTTCGTAGCGATGCGAAAAAAATAACGGCCGATGGGTTTATTAGTCAGAAAATCAAAGCCTTTATAAACCGACAAGCCATCCGGCGCCATTAAAATGATCTCTTCAATCCATTCGGGAAACTCTTCTAACAGGATCAAGGCCAGTTTTGCACCGATGGAATAAGCCATCAGGGATATCTTCTGTTCACCATACACTTTAAACCACTCCTGAAGGTAGTGCTTTACCATTGTTTTGGGCATTCCTTCAAGTATCTGTTTTTCGGTCCAGCCTTCTAACGCACTTTCGCCATGAAAAAAATGATCGAAGCCATATACGTGATATTTGGTCAGGATTGAATCTTTCAGCACATGGAACTGACGCCCGGTCATGCCATAGCCATGAAAAGCCAGCATAGGTTTATCGCCGCTACCGTATTCATGATAATGTACCCTGCCCAAACCGGGGATTTTTAAAAAGCCCATAGCGGGCAATATTAAGGATAATGGAGAAGAATTAAAAAACAATGCAGGGAGGGTGGCGCAGGGCGCTGTGCGGAATAGCTTTATTATGTGGAAGCAATATAGCCCATAATCATCTCCGTCGCCCCCGTATGCTCTTGTACATACTCCTTAATTTTTTTGCTAATAGACTGACAGCGCGACTCATCCCCGGTCAAAAAATCAAAAGTCTTTGTCAATTCAACTTCATTGCTGACGCTAAAACCTGCTTGTAAAGCGATCAAATCTTTAGCTTCTTTAAACTTATCATAATTCGGCCCGAAGATGACCGGCACTCCAAATGCAGCGGCCTCTAGTGTATTGTGTATCCCAACGCCAAAGCCCCCCCCGATATAGGCTATGTGCCCGTATTGATAAAGAGAAGACAGCATTCCGATATTGTCGATAATCAAAGTTTGAGTTCCGACTTCTGACTTCTGACTTCTGACTTCTGACTCACTAAATTGTGAATGTCTTACAACAGAGTTTGTCGGCAGTTGCTCTATCAGCCTAATAATCTTCTCTTCCTTTATCTCATGCGGTGCGAAGATGAATTTCCAGTCGGGATAATCTGTAGCCAATTTGGCTAATAACTGCTCATCCTCGGGCCAGGTACTGCCGGCTATAAATGTTTTTTTGCCTTGCGTAAATTCAGCAATTACCGGGAATGACCTTGGATTTTGTGCGTTGGCCCAAACCCTGTCAAAACGGGTATCGCCGCTTACGGACACATAACTAATACCAATGTTTTGAAGCAGGCGTTTTGAATTGTCATCCTGAACAAAAAATCTTGTCACACAATTCAACATTTTGCGGTGCAGACTTCCGTACCATTTAAAAAATATCTGGTTCGGCCTGAAAATTCCTGAAATGAGGTATAAAGGGATTTCCCTTTCGTGCAGCTCATTAAAAAAAAAATACCAGTATTCGTATTTGGTAAATACCGCTATGGATGGATCGATCGCATCGATGAATTTCCTGGCATTAGCGGCAGTATCCAGCGGGAGGTAATAAACGGCATCGGCGTATGGCGTATTTTTTCTGATCTCAAAACCCGAGGGCGAAAAAAAAGTTATGATAATTTTTGTGCTGGGATACTTCTCCCGGTAGGCTATCAAAACAGGCAGGCCCTGTTCATATTCGCCAAGGGATGCAAAATGGAACCAGGCGCTTTTACTGAACTGCTGGTAGCTGGTGTTTTTTCTGCCATTGATCCAAAGCTTTGCTTTTTTGTTAAAAAAAGAAGCAATAAATATCAAAATGAAATAAAACCTGATACCTAAGTTGTAAAGCAGCAACATTGAATTTGAAATTCTTACCTTCGCGGGGTAAAAGTAATAACTATAAAATCATAAATACGTATGAAAATTGCTGTGGTTGGAACAGGTTACGTAGGTCTAGTTACGGGTACCTGTTTAGCCGATACCGGAAACCAGGTTATATGTGTAGATATTAACGAGAAAAAAGTAGAGATGATGCAGAACGGCCAGGTGCCGATCTATGAACCTGGTCTCGAATTATTATTTAACCGGAACATCCACCAAAACAGGTTACATTTTACAACCAACCTTGCTGAGGCCGTTGCCGAAGCAAAAATCATATTCCTGGCATTGCCTACGCCTCCGGGAGGTGATGGTGCTGCCGACCTGAGTTATGTATTAGGCGCTGCAAAAGACATTGCCAACCTGATGACAGAATATAAGGTGATCGTTACCAAATCAACTGTGCCGGTGGGTACAGCAGATAAAGTAACAGCCATTATGAAACAGCATACCCTGGTTGAATTTGCAGTGGTATCAAACCCGGAATTTTTACGTGAGGGTGTGGCTGTAGATGATTTTATGAAACCCGACCGAGTAGTTATCGGTACTATGGATGAACGTGCGCGTAAGCTGATGGGCGAATTATATGCACCCTATGTGCGTCAGGGTAATCCCATCATTTACATGGATGAGCGTTCATCTGAACTAACCAAATACGCAGCCAACTCTTTTCTGGCTACCAAAATTTCCTTCATGAACGAGATTGCCAACCTGTGCGAGCGGGTAGGCGCGGATGTTGATATGGTTCGTCGCGGTATAGGCTCGGATGATCGTATCGGACGCCGCTTTTTGTTCTCAGGTATCGGTTATGGCGGTAGCTGCTTCCCTAAGGACGTGCAAGCACTCGCTATATCGGCAACTGAAAACGAATATGACTTCAAGATCCTTAACTCCGTAATGGAGGTAAATGAGATTCAGAAAAAATTATTGGTTGAGAAGGTAAAAAAATACTTTAAAGGCGATATCAAAGGCAAAAAATTTGCCATGTGGGGATTGGCTTTCAAACCCGAAACGGATGATATTCGCGAAGCGCCATCGCTATATGTTATTGACGAACTATTGAAAGAAGGTGCATCAGTGGTTGCTTTTGACCCTGAAGCAATGAACAATGTAAAAGCTTTATTGGGCGACAAGATCGGTTATGCAGAAAATCAATATGATGCGCTGATTGGAGCTGATGCGTTGCTGATCGTAACAGAGTGGTCGGTATTCCGCACACCTGATTTTGATTTGCTTGAAAATCAACTGAAAAATAAAGTTATTTTTGATGGCCGTAACCTCTACGATCTGCAAAAAATGATCGATTGCGGGTTTTATTATAACAGCATAGGCAGAAAAGTTATTGAATAATGGACAACCGTAAACGGGTACTGATAACAGGTGCCGCGGGATTTTTGGGCTCGCACTTATGCGACCGTTTTATCAAGGAAGATTTTTACGTCATCGGGATGGATAACCTGATCACCGGTGATTTACGTAACATTGAGCATCTGTTTAAACTTCCGAATTTTGAGTTTTACCAGCACGACGTATCCAAATTTGTGTACGTACCGGGTGAGTTACATTATATCCTTCATTTTGCTTCACCTGCAAGCCCAATAGATTACTTAAAAATCCCGATACAGACCTTGAAGGTGGGGTCATTAGGGACACATAATCTTTTGGGTTTGGCAAGGGCAAAAAAAGCACGGATGCTCATTGCCTCGACCTCAGAAGTATATGGCGATCCGACCGTGAACCCGCAGCCCGAAGAATACTGGGGCAATGTAAACCCTGTCGGCCCACGCGGTGTATACGACGAAGCCAAACGTTTCCAGGAGGCTATAACGATGGCTTATCATACCTTTCATGGTTTGGAAACCCGCATAGTCAGGATATTCAACACGTATGGCCCGCGCATGCGCCTGAACGATGGCCGTGTGCTGCCCGCATTTATTGGTCAGGCCCTGAGAGGCGAACCTTTGACTATGTTTGGTGACGGCTCACAAACCCGTGCATTCTGCTATGTAGATGATCTGGTTGAAGGTATTTATCGGCTTCTTTTTAGTGATTATGCCTTACCTATGAATATTGGTAACCCTGA
>JAFAKI010000405.1 GCA_019235595.1 Mucilaginibacter sp.
GCATCAGCTGTATTTGTTTCGGATGATAAAGTTTATAAAATATCCAACCAAAAAGATGTTATGGATTATATCGGCAAAAATGTGAATATTGATGCCAATGTAAACAACGATACCATCGAGGTTACCAAAATATCGGAAGCCGACTAAAGAGATCAAAACCTAAAACTGGGCCCATAGATTAAAATCTGCGGGCCTTTTTTATGAAATGATATAGTATTAAAGTAACGGTTATGATAGGCAGGGCAAAAAATCAATATTAGTTAGTAGTTTTAAAAATTATAAACCTAAGAATATGAAAAGACTTCCACCATTCATCCGCCTGTTGGTGCAGGCGCAATTCATTTTAAGTTTACTTGCTTTTTCCTCTGGGAAAGCATTGGCGCAGGCCAGCCAGATGAAAGACCCCGATGTGATAGGCAGATTTGATTTGAACGTCGAAAAAGACGGCAAAGTCTTGCCCTCATGGTTAGAGGTGCAAAAATCGGGCACGCATACGCTTATCGGCCGGTTTGTATATGCTTTTGGCAGTGCGCGTCCAATTTCAGAAGTAAAAGTAAATGGCTCCAAATACAGCTTTTCCATTCCCCCGCAATGGGAGCCGGGAAACCGGAATATGGATTTTGAATTTGAGGTGAACGGCGATGCAATAAAAGGCACCATGGTGTATACCGATGGCCAAACTTACAACTTCAGCGGTGTTCGGGCACCATTATTGGTTCGCAGTAAAACACCAACCTGGGGCACGCCGATCAAAATATTTAACGGCAAAGACCTGAAGGGCTGGCATACCGATGGCAAAAACCAATGGGTGGTAGAGAATGGCATGCTGCGTAGTAAACACTCCGGCGCTAACATCATGACCGATAAGACCTTTACTGATTTTAAACTGCATATTGAGTTCCGTTACCAGCAGGGCAGTAACAGTGGCGTTTACCTGCGCGGACGTTATGAAACCCAGATCATCGACACCAAAAGCGGCGAACCTGAACCGATCAATAACCAGTTCAGCTCCATCTATGGCTTCCTGCCGCCAAATGTAATGATGGCCAAAAATCCGGGCGAATGGCAAACTTATGATATTACTTTGGTTGGTCGCATGGTTACTGTTGTTGCCAATGGCCGTATGGTGATTTGCAACCAGGTCATTCCTGGTATAACCGGTGGCGCTATTAACAGCAAGGAAGAAGACCCGGGACCGATATTTTTACAGGGCGATCACGGTCCTATCGACTACCGCAATATTGTGTTGACACCGGCTAAATAAATTAAAACAAAGCCAACTAACGGAAAAGCCTTGAATGATCATTCAAGGCTTTTTTTTGTCATTTTAATGTTGAAATTTTGACAGTTTTGACTGAAAAAATTGCATGGAAAATGAAAATTTTTCAGTCAAAAATAGCCATAAATATAATTGGCATTTTACTTGTTTAACGTTGGGAGAGAATATAAGATTCTCAAGTTTAATTAATCAAATAAGTTCAATCATTAAATCTAGTTAAGGAGGAAAACCTATGACATTGGTTAAATTCAGTCCCGAAAAAAAGAGCAGTTCATTAATGCCAGGCTTTAATGATATTTTCGAATCATTCTTCAATGATGCGTTTCTGTCCGATCGTATGATAACCCGTGTACCGGCTGCCAACATCAGCGAGACACCCGATCATTTCCACATTGAGCTTGCCGCTCCGGGTCTTAAAAAAGACGACTTCAAGCTGAACCTTGAGCAAAACGTGCTCACCATTTCTGTTGAGCAACGTCAGGAAAACAATGACGAGCAAAAAAATTACAGCAAACGTGAATATAGTTATTCTTCGTTTGTTCGGTCATTTACGCTGCCTGAGAGCGCAAACGATGCCGGTATAGAAGCGGAATACGTAGATGGCGTTCTTAAAATAGATATTGCAAAAAGAGAAGAAGCTAAAACCGTTCGCCGCCAGATAGAGGTTAAGTAATCTGATTTTTCATACAGTTACACTGTATTAAGGCATTTATAATGCCTTAATACATTAATCGCTATGGAAATGAAAAGTAAGTATTACCTGATGCTGAGCCTGAAGTATCATGGGGGATATAAATGTTTTGGCGAGTACTACCTGGGTAGCGACAGCAAGCGTGCTAATGAAATTTTTGCTGGCTTAAAAGGAAAAAGTCTGGCTTACGAAGATCGGCCGCTTAATATAGATATGATAATAATTACGAACGATGTTCCTGAAACAGCAAAAACCGTAGCATGCAACCTGGATGAATTTGCCAGTAATTGCAAGTATATCGCAAAGGAGATCTTCAGAATGAATAATCTGGAGTTATCATAAATCTGCTCAGTTATATTGCTAAAGTCAAAGTCCCGGGTTGAAAGGCCCGGGGCTTTTTATTTTAAAACTATTTTACTGCCTATCTGTTTTTCGGACAACAAACAACCAAAGCCATGAACGACCAATTATTTGCCGCCGAATTTGCCAAAGAGCTTGAATCGGAAACAACCTCCACCTTAAAATGTCTTGAACGCATTCCACCCGAACTTTTTGGCTGGAAACCACACGAAAAATCAATGGAATTAGGTTACCTGGCATTACTAGTGGCCGAAATACCCATGTGGATTACCCATATTATAAAAAAATCTGAGATTGATTTTGCGACATTTCAACATATAAAACCTCAATCTACACTGGATCTGGTGAACCACTTTAAAGAAAACGTTACCGAAGCTAAAGATGCTTTGCGCGGAATTAAAGAAGGTGAACTGAGCGAAACGTTCTACCTGAAGGCCAGCGGCAATGTTTTATTCAGCTCGCCTAAAAGGGAACAGGTAGAATCGACCATCAATCATATGGTGCATCACCGCGGGCAATTAACAGTTTACATGCGCTTGAATGATATCGCCGTTCCGTCTATTTACGGGCCATCTGCAGATGATAAAAGCTTTACGGCGGGGTAGTAGGAACCGTTTATAATGCTTTATAGCCTTTTTAAATAACCGTACCAATCCTTATCCTTGTTCCGGGTTGTTTGCCCGCCGCGTTAATTATCTATGGAATTACTTTTAAATACGATCAGGCACTTTATACCGCTTTCAGCCGCCGACGAGGAAATAGTGCGCAGGCTGTTTCATAAAAAAACTTTCAAAAAGGGAGAACATTTATTGCAGGCCGGAAATATTTGCCGTTATGTCATTTTTATTGAAACCGGCCTTGTGAGGTATTATTATAATACTGACGGCGAAGAGCGGACCAATTACTTCAATAAAGAAGGGGAGTTTGTTTGCGATTATAAGAGTTTTATGCCCCAGGTCCCGACATATGTAAATATACAGGCGCTGGAGGACACCGTGATATGGGTGATCAGTTTTAATGATATTCAGCAGCTTTATAAAGAGGTGCAATATGGGGAAAGATTTGGCCGCCTGGCTATCGAACAGGTTTTTGTAGTTGCTATTGACCAGGTCGCATCCCTTTATGTTGATCCGCCTGATGTTCGATACAGCAAATTCTTATCCAATTTTAAGGATATCGCACAACGCATTCCTCAATATTACATCGCCTCCTAT
>JAFAKI010000096.1 GCA_019235595.1 Mucilaginibacter sp.
ATAAACACGATAAATATGTTTTGTTGAAGTTAAACGAATCTAAACTGAATTCGCTGGTAACTCCGCAACTAAAATCTGAATTGATTTTGATCAATACCGAAGGGCAGAGAAATATCATCATGGACCTTTCACAGATAAAATTTGCTGATTCATCCGGATTAAGCAGTTTATTAGTTGGACACCGTTTGTGCAAAAATGCATCGGGTGTTTTTATTCTTTCCGGCTTAAATGATGCCGTAGCTCGTTTGATCGCTATATCCCAGCTAGACTCCGTACTTTCTATTGTTCCGACCACCGAAGAAGCGATTGATCTTGTTTTTATGGAAGAAGTTGAAAAACAACTAAAAAAAGAGGCAAAATAAAGCCAGTGTTGTTTACCTGATATGAAATTTGAGGTAACAATCCTTGGCAGCAGTTCGGCAACCCCAATCTACAACAGAAACCCGTCGGCACAGGTACTAAACATTAATGAACGTTTATATTTAGTTGATTGCGGCGAAGGCACGCAACAGCAAATGCTGCGCTTTGATGTTAAGGCCAGTCGCATCGATCATATTTTTATCAGCCACCTGCACGGGGATCATTACCTCGGCCTTGTGGGTCTGCTTTCATCCATGCACCTCAATGGGCGCGTGAAGACGTTAAAATTGTTCGGACCACCTGAATTAAAAGAGATCATCGACCTGCAATTAAAATATTCAGACACCACCTTACAATATCCGATTGATTTCATAACTACACATACCGATAGACCTGAAATTATACTAGATACTACTGATATTACGGTTGAAACTATTCCGTTAAATCATCGGATAGCGACTACAGGCTTTCTATTCAAACAGAAGAAACGTCTTAAAAAGATCATCAAGGAAAAGATCATTGAACTGAATATTCCTGTTAATCAATTTTCTGAGATAAAGAAAGGCGCGGACTATGTTGCTCCGGATGGTACAGTTTATAAAAATTGGGAGATAACCAATAATCCTAAAGAACCTAAAAGCTATGCCTATTGCTCAGATACCATTTATGACGAAAGCTATTTTGCGCAGATAAGCAACGTTGATCTGCTGTATCATGAAGCCACTTTTTTAAATTCTATGCTTGACAGGGCACAGAGCACCTTCCATACAACCGCACTGCAGGCTGGGGAGGTGGCGTTAAAAACCGGCGCTAAAAAATTACTGATCGGGCATTTCTCAGCCCGTTACAAAACATTATTGGAACTTTTAGATGAAGCCGTAAGCGTTTTCCCGGAAACCGAATTAGCTGTTGAAGGAAAGACCTTTATAATTGAGTAGAGATTGATGTGCAGATGAGTTTGATGTGCAGATGTGCGAATGAGAAAATGTGCAAATGCCAGGATATGCGAATGTGCAAATGGATTTATAGCGTAATGTGATTTCTTTATCTGCACATCTGCATATTTGCACATCTACTTATCCTTTTTCCCTCCACCAAATACCGAAATGTTCACGTAGCGTTTAGGATGGGCCTTAAGATCTATAAACAGAGCATTCAGGTTGGCCGACGCATCATTAAGGTTTTTATACAACTTATCGTCGTTTAATAGTAAGCCTACTGAACCTTGCCCATTATTAATCTTGCTAATTGCCGCTTGCAGATCAGCAACGGCTTTGTTGGCATTATCCAGGGTTTGTTTGATATTACCATTAGCCATGTCGTGACTTAGAGTTTCTGCATTGGTAGCAATGGCGTTTAAATGTGACGTACTGGTTTTCAGATTTTCGGAAACGTCCTCTGCATTTGCCATTATACCATTGATATGACCAGTTTGCGCTGCAACAAGTGCATCAATTTTTTTTGTGGTGCCTTCCAATGTTTGCAGAGAGTTGGCAATGCTCAAGAAGCTTCGGTCTATATTTTTCTGAAAGTCCGGATTCAGGATTTTATTTACTGCAGCCAATGAAGAATCTAACTTGTTGATCAGATGTTCTGCCTTTTTTTGAATTGGCTGCAGGCTTTGCGCCAGGCTGCCCTGAACATCCGCCTTTAGGGTATCCTGGTCTTCGGCATAGACTTTACTAGTACCCATTTCAAACACAATAGCCTTTGTACCTAATAGATCCGTACTTACCAATTTGGCAAGCGTATTGTTAGGTATGTTGTATTTGGGTTCGATCTTGAATTGAACAATCGTCTTACCATCAGCCCGCAGGTCCATTTTTGAAACCCTGCCGATTTGGAACCCATTTACCAATACTGGTTTGGATATCGAAAGGCCTTCAACGCTATCATAAATAGCGTAAAACTTGTTGGTGCCCGAGAATACGTCATCGCCACGCAAGTAGCTATAAGTTAATATCAGGATGGCAATTCCTAAAGTTGTCAGTATCCCTATTTTGGTCTCGTTCGATATTTTCATATTGTAGATTTAGATGTGAGATATGAGACGTGAGATATGAGATCCAAATAGGTTTAATTTTTTATTCTTTTGTAACCCTATCTCAAATCTCATATCTCACGTCTCAAATCTAATAATATAATTATTTTGATACTTGCTCTACCTCGTCTTTATAATTTTTAAGCGCCCTTACAATGGCGTCAACGACCTCGTTTTGGCCATTTTCAGAGTTCAGGAACGCCTCGTCGTCAGGGTTGTTAATATAACCTGTCTCCACTAATACGGCAGGCATGGCACTATGGCATAGCACCAAAACACCTTGTTCGCGGATGCCCTCACTTCGTCTGCCATCTTCAATAAACTCGCTATTTATCAGGTTAGCCAGGTGAATGCTTTGCTTGCGGAATTTGGTTTTATAGTCGTTGATCAGGATCATCGTCAGCGGGTCGTTAGCATCAGCGCTGGTTTGATTCATGTCTGCATCTTCTTCTATCTGGGTATTCTTTATTGCGTTCTCTTCTTCCTTGGTGCGGTGGAAACCATAAACGAGCATCAATACACCCTTTCCGGAACGGTCAGGAACTTCCACTGTTCTGTAAACAGGTTTATGGTGTTTATGCCCCACAACCTCCCTAACACGTCTTGGAGCCAATGAGTTGCAATGCAGGGATATAAACAAGTCCCCTCTATTTTCATTGGCAATATCCGAACGGTGCTGCCAGGAAACATCTTCTTCGGTTTTACGGGTCATTACAGCTTTCACACCGGTAAGCTCTTTTTCTATTGCAATCTGCAATTTTTTTGCGATGGCCAGCGTTACATCTCTCTCATGGGAATATGAGCCGGATGCACCGGGCGAAAAGTGCCCTACGGCACCAGGGGGACGTACCCCATGCCCTGCATCAATTATGATAGTTTTGAGTTTAAAAGTACTGTCAGTGGTAATATTTTTTATGGGAGTAACTGATCTAAAGGAGAATAAAGGTAGCGGAATGAGAAATGCCAATAAACCGTAAATCAATCTTTTCAATGCCTTATTTTTCATTATTTTTGAGCGCTGTTAACTATACCTGCAAAAATACTATTCATATTCGATTTTGAAATTCATAAGCCTGTTTTTTCTGCTTGTAATTATTTTAACGGTAAACGTAATAGCATCTGCAAAGGTTAATAACTACAACTTTAGAAGCTATAGACCGGTTGCCGATACCATTATCAAGCTGGATACTGTCCGTGATAAAAAACTTCTTAGAAATAAAAAACAGCCGAAAGGGGCGAAAACTTCCACCGCCCAAAATGATACTACTAAAAAGAATGGCGGGTTAAAGTCAGTTGTTACAGCTCATGCCGAAGATTCAACAAGATATGATGATACACACCAGATATTATATCTATATGGCAGAGCAAGGGTTACTTACGAAGATTTTGAGCTTGATGCTGATTTTATCCGGGTTGACCAAAAGAACAAGATGATTTTCGCAAGCGGGCAGCCAGATCCACTTACAAAAAGGTACATCGGGCGACCGATTTTTAAGCAGGGGAAAGATAAGCCGGTGATCTCCGACTCGCTGTATTATCATTACGAGACAAAAAAGGGGAAGATATATAACGCGTCGTCAGAACAGGATGGCAACTTTATTACAGGGGGCCAGGTGAAGAAATTAAATGAAACTGAGGCAGCTTACCGCAATATTATTTTTAGTACTTGCGATCTGCCTTATCCTGAAACCCATTTCGGAATAGTGATCACTAAAGGAATCGGCGAAAAAAACAGGATCATATCTGGCCCTGCTTTTTTGGAAATAGAAGGCATTCCACTGCCATTAGCCATTCCATTTGGTTTCTTCCCAAAGCCAGATGCAAGATCGTCCGGAGTCATAATACCGACATTTGGTGAAGATCAGCGACTAGGGTTTTATTTAAGAAACTTCGGTTACTATATTGCACTAAATGATTATATAGACCTTACCAATACAGGCACGCTCTATTCAAAAGGCTCCTATGAAGTCAACACTACAGCGAGGTATTTGAGTCGTTACAAATATTCGGGATCGTTGTCATTAAGCTACAGTTCAACTAATTATGGTTTACCGGGCGACCCCTCAAATAAGGATTTTCATATTGACTGGACGCACAGTGAAAACTCCAATGCGCATCCCGGTACAACATTCAGCGCATCGGTTAATGCCGGCACATCTGGGTTTTTCAAGAACAACCCCGCCACCGAGGGCTACAATTTGAATAACCTTACATCAAGTAGCTTGCGTTCGAGTATTGCCTATGGCCGAACCTGGGCTGGTACACCTTTCAACTTCACAGCCAACTTGTCGCATAGCCAGGATCTGGTCAACAAAACAGTGACGCTTGAACTCCCGACGTTTAACTTCAATATGTCCACCATTAGCCCTTTTGATTCAAAAGAAAGGGTGGGACCACAAAAGTGGTATCAGAAGATCACAGTGGGGTATAGCTTGCAGGGAACAAATAAGGTGACTGCCGTACCGGAAGCGGAATTGTTTAAGAGCGAAACATTATCAAAGCGCTTGCAAAACGGGTTTCAACACAATATTCCTATTGGATTTAACCAAAATTTATTCAAGTATTTTCAGTTTAGCGCCAACGTTAGCTATCAGGAATGGTGGTATTTCCAGCATTATCGTGAAAGATTTGCGCGGGGAAGCGTTCCTGGCCGTGATTCATTGGTTTTTGATACGCTTAGTGGATTTAAAAGGGCATGGCAGTATAACCTGGGTGCATCCTTATCTACAAAAATTTACAGTACGCTCAGTTTCAAAAACAGTAATTTGCAAGCTATCCGGTACGTAGCAACACCGTCGTTGAGCTTTAGCTACCATCCGGATTTTTCCGATCCTTCATTTGGTTATTATCAATATGCAATCAGTTCGGCAACGGTGCCTTACCCAATCAGTTATCAGAAATATTCTATTTTTCAGAATGCAGTGTACGGAGGCCCGACATCTGGTAGAACGGCGGGTTTGGGTCTGACCATTGACAACAATATTGAAGCCAAAATGAGGCCTAAGAGTACGGATACTTCCGGTACGCCCAGAAAAATAAAG
>JAFAKI010000106.1 GCA_019235595.1 Mucilaginibacter sp.
AAAGCCTATGTTAAAATAGGTAAGGTAGAGTACCGACAAATATTCCGTAACCAGCTTGTTGATATTAAAAACAAAGCCGAGGAACTTTACAATTAAAAACTTAATGGCAAGCGCTGCAAGGATGATCAGCGCAAACCATACAAACAACCGCACGCCATTAATGCTGTAATAAACCCCTTTATATTGGGCAAGCTGATATAAGAACAAGCCAAATATCAACCCAAAAAGTAAAAACAAGGCAATGAAAGTCCATGCATTAATAATGCTCTCTTCCCTCCCTGCCTGGGAGAGCACGCGTTTGCTGTAGAAAGACTGCCATACGCTTTCAACGTCCTTGCTCATGATGCGGTTGAGAAGACCGGTGTATAGCATCAAACCAATAATGGTAACAATAACCCATTGATCGCGGGTTTTGCGGGCATGGCCTTCCATCAAAAGGTTTTTTGATTCATGAGGTATATCCAGGAAATTATTATGCCCTTTATACAAGTTAGCCTTTAGTAAGGTATCTACTAATAAGTTATGGCGCAGCGGGTCACCTGGACGGATATAGATAGAAGCCAGCGAATCGGAAACAAACTGTTCCCTTTGCTGCATAGCCCGGGCCACAGAATCAAGAAATGGAAGATGATTGGGATTTATACCCGAGACAGAAGTATCACTACCCTGCTGAGCTATCGAATCCTGTTGCGCATAAGCTTTGCCTGCCAGAAAAATAAAAAACAACAAGGCTATAGCAATTATACGCATATGATGTTCAGGGGCAAATCAAATTCTGTCGCAAAGTTACCTGAATATTTGATTGTTTCATCAATGGATATTTACTTTAGTGTAAATAAAACACTTGAATGAACACAAATCCTTTAAACCTTACCGTAAGGTTCTTATTAGAAATTGCTATGTTGATCGTATTGGGCTACTGGGGTTGGCATTTAACCGGACCAGGGCGATATATCGGCGTTGTTGCGCTACCCATTGCAGCGGCCACTTTATGGGGTGTATTCCGTATCCCAAATGATCCCAAACCTGCGCCGGTTGCCATCCCCGGAGTTCTTCGTTTATTATTGGAATTAGGCTTATTTGGGTTCGCGAGCTGGGCCTTGTTTGACCTGGGTCACTCGATATTAAGTTTGACAATGACCCTGGTTGTTGTCATACACTATATTGTATCCTATGATCGTACCTGGGTAATGCTGCAAAACAAGCCCTATAAAGGTTTTGTAAAATAGCAACCATGAGTCTGGCTTTTTATTAATCATCATCCTTTAATTTAGCGTCTGCTTTCAGGCCAAGCGCTTTTAAACCTTTTCCGTGTGCCCCAAAATACGCCTTGGGAAAAGGTTTATCACCGTAAATTGTAGACCATACATATTCACTAAATAATAACGCATCTCTATCAATCAAATCGGGCTTAGAAAAATCCATTTTCTCCGTTAACGGCGCCAACCTGGAAGTGGTTTTATTGGTTATCTTTTTCTTTGGCAGGTTCATTTCGTTTATAGCAACAGCAGGCGTTAATGAAGTATAACCTTCGTAATCAGGATTTTCTTTAAAACAGTCTGTCATTAACGGAGCCATTGCCACCAATTGATTCATTGGTCGCACGCCAAATATCTGGCAAATGGTATGCAGCACAGATGCCTGGTTATAAAATTTGCTAATGATGGTATTGCGCTTTACGTAAGGCCCAGCCACAAAACAAACGGACCGGTGCCCATCTACATGGTCCGTTCCGCTTTGCGGATCATCTTCATTCACAAATATGGCCATATCTTTCCAAAAAGGGCTTTTTGAAAGCGCCTCTATTACCCTGCCTGTTGCCAGGTCATTATCGGCTACATAAGCGCGCGGGGTTGGCAGACTTTCGTCATGCCCGCTGGTATGGTCGTTAGGCAAATAAATAATGGTAAAGTCGGGAAAGTTGCCCTTTGCTTCATATTCCTGCAGCGCTTTAATAAATATATCAGCCCTGATTTGATCCGGAATAGTCAAGTTCCAACCGGGGAAACGCAAATCACTATATTTTTCGAGGCTTTTTATCGGGTAGGCGCACTTGTACCAGATGGAATCGTTTTTATCTTTCCATCCCTTATATAAATTTGTCCAGGTCTTACCTTTGGTTACGTCTGCTAAATCAAACTCTCCAAAGTTTCTGAAAGAAATGCCTTTGCGCAACAAGTGATCCCAAATAAAACCACAACCTGCAAAGCATAAGGGGTCTGTGCCAAAATCATAAGCACAACGCCCGGCTGAAAAATCTTTTTCGTGGTACGGCGTGGTAAGGCCCTGGGTTGCCCATTGATGGCCATCGCTTGAGTTTACGCCATTGCAATAATAATTATCTAATAAAACAAATTGCTCGGCAAGGCTGTGCGCATTGGGTGTCACCTTTCTTGAAAATTCAACAAGTGCGGAGTCGCAATTCCCTTTTCCAATATCACCTAATTCCTGGTCGAATTTCTTATTTTCCTTAATGATATAGACAACATGTTTTATAGACGAAGGCTCTCCTACGTTTGCAGGAACGGGCTTAGGCCGGGTGTTTAAATTCGCTTCTGCCTGTGCCCTTAACATTTCTATAAAATGAAACCCTTTTTTTGCTTCAGAAGTGTAGGCATCCAATTGTGCTTTATCGTTGGGCAGTACAACCTTTTGTAAGGCTCCCTGTTTAAGTGGGGTAACATTACCTATAAATAAGTCACCTTCGGTTGCGCACACCGCACCGGGAAATCCACCGCCTGCGATAAATCCATATGGGCCTTTTTGCGGTTGTTTTGGGTCGATGAGCGCAATCGCGTTATTGCCTGCATTTGCAGCATATAATACCTCCCCGTTGGGGCTGAATGCTAACGCCGTTGTAATGCTTCCATAAGGAAGAGAGGGATCCGGCTTCGTATCAATAGTTTGTACAACCTTAAAAGTTTTGGCGTCCACCACACTTATGCCATCGCCACTATTATCGGTCACGTAAAGCAAGTTGCCATCCGGCGACAACACCATTGATTCAGGGTATATGCCGGTTGCGATTTCATCAACCACCTTCCCTGATCGAATATCAATTACCGTAACAGAACCGCGCAACGCTACAGAACGGTCATCTACTGCAACTTTTGTTCCGGCAGATTCCTCGGTTCTGTCCCCTATTTTGGCTTGCGGACCGCCGAAATTACTTACAAACGCGAACCTTTTGTCTTTGCTGATAGTTATAGCATAAGGGCAAACACCCACCGGTATTTTTTTCAGCACTTTACCCCGGGCAACATCTACGACTGCAACCTGGTTAGAAATGGCGAGCGCCACATAAGCTATATTATGATCAACCAGCCCTATGCCTAAGGGAGTTGTTGTTTTTTTATTAACAGATAAATCAATTCTTTGGGTGAGTATAAAACTGCCGGATTTATCAATGTTGCCTACGTATAAATTTCTTTGCGATCCGGTAAAGTAAATGGTAGAATCGTTGCCATCGATCGCGAGGCCATACATGGAACCTGATTCGCCTTTTTCAAAACTAAACTGGTTAATTACCTTAAAGCTGCCTGCATCAATAATAGATACTCCTCCCATGTTTTTTGAAACGAGAAATTTCTTTTGCCGTGCTAATTCCAGGTTTAATACCCTGGTGCCTTTGGCTAAGTCGAGACTTTGCCCAGCCGGGTTGAATATCTGGCTGTTGACAAACATTTTGTCACCGGCAGAAAGCTGGTTCCATAACGTATCTACGGGGGCCTTAACATCTATTCTTCGTTCAGGAGCATTTGGCACCTGGGCTTGTATGCTTTGACTACCCAAAAGTAAAAACGACAAAACTAAACATGTAATTAAAACAGATTGTGGGCTCTTCATAGCTTTAAACTGAGTTATAAAAATTAGGAATTATCTAAACCACGCTAAGGTGCTATTATAATGTTACCATTATGTTACCCCTAAATTAATAAGTTAATTGAACAGGTGTTCAATTTATTAAAATTTGTTTTTGAAGATTTCCGTTTGGCAGTTTTCGATGTCAGCGGGGACTGACCAGCGGGTTCGTTTAAACAACGCAGGGCCTCCTTTTGAGAGACCCAGCTGAATTGAAATTTAATAAAACTATTTGGAAAGCAACGTAGCATTCGCCTGGACGAAAAATGATCGCCCGCTTTGTTGTTTTTGATTAAAAAGTATGCGGAATGTATTCATTTTCAACTGTTCCGTCATCATACATATGTATTATCGTGTATCCCGGCGGCGTTTCCAGGTAATAACCAGGCCCCGCCGATTCCGCATCGCCCTTACCCCACCAAAAACCGCTCATAGCGCCATTGCAGCAGTAAAGTACATCGTTATAAGCCGTATGATCCGACAAATGGTTATGGCCGCTTAGACAGATCCTTACTTTATCCTTGTGTTTGTAAAACAGATCTTTCAGTTTTTTACAATCCGAATGGCCTCCACCCACCAGTACTTGTGTAGTGCCCAGGATAGGAAAGTGAGACATCAGCAATGTCGGCGTACCAGCGGGTAACTTCTCCAGGTCCTGCTGCAACCATTTAAACTGTTCCTCGTCAAGTGAAATGTTGCTGTTATTGCCGTCAAGGATGACAAAGTGCCAGTTCTTTTTGGTAAAGCTATAGTAACGGTGTGGGATTTTCAATCGTTTAACTACATATTCCTTCCCGTACATTTCGTCCTCCTTAGATGGCGCTTTCCACCATGGGTCATGATTCCCGATACAGCTGTACACTTCGTATTTGTCAAGCACGGTCGTACATTCATCCCAAATACTCCACAACTGGACCACCTGGTCGTGTTTTACGTTATCATAAGATGCGTCCATAATGGAATCACCTCCGTTTAAAAAGAAATCGGGCTTGTGTTTGGCTATAATTTCCTTCAGGCAGCTTTTAAACCGTTCGGGAGCGTTATTTCCATCCGTAATATGCACATCAGTAATATGTACTACCTTAAGCATCAATTTTTTACCTTTTTTGTCTTTCTGTTCATTCAGGGCCGCAACAGCGGGCAGGCCGCCGGTCACCATTATACCGGTAGCCAATCCCGCTGTTTTTAATAAAGATCTTCTATTCATTTTCATCATTTCGCTTTGTATAATAATTCCACAACTAGTCTTACCAGCCGAATACCTGTTTAAGATTTGGGTTTAATATTACCTGTTGCTGTGGTATCGGGCGGTAATAATCTTTGGGCTCCTGGAAATTACGAGTGACAGCTTCTGTTACAATATCACTACCGGTATTATTATTTTGTAAATACACCGTGGCATCAGAGTTGACCGGACCTGTGCGATAATAAATTAACGTTACTCCCAAACTGTTTTTTTCCTTTTGGCTTTCATCCGGGATAGTTTGAGACTGATCTATCAAAATAATATCCGGTATACCATCGCCTGTTAAATCATATTTTCCAAGACCCGGGAAATACATTCCTACAGGGCTGTTGGCCAATAATTTTCCGGCATGCCATCTCATTACGTCGTCATACCTGGTGTTTTCAAATGCAAATTCTACCCGGCGCTCTCTCCTGATTTCTATTATTACCCCAGCATTTGATCCGATATTACCATATTGTTGTTGTAAGAGTGCATCCGGATTTGCATTTGCCTGGGCCATGTTCAAATCAGGCATACCAGCCCTTCTCCTTATCAGGTTCACTGATGCGTCAAGTTGTTGCTGGGTTAAAGTACCCAGTTCAGCCAGTGCTTCGGCATAGCTTAACAATACTTCAGCATAACGGTATACCGGAAAATCTACTCCATTTTGAATAGTTTGATCCGTGCTGTTCACATACCCTTTCAATTGATGGTAGCCTGTGAAATTTTTATTTAACTTGTTAATGTATGGCGTTGTAGCCGGAGCCTGGATCCATCCTGGGTAAACAATAGTTTGTGATAGTCGCGGGTCACGATTTTGAAACTCCTGTACGAAGCCCATCGTTGCGTAATTCGGTTGATCGGTAAAACGACTGCCATCCTTCATCAGGTAAGCCTGTACCAGGTCTTTAGCAGGAGACTGCTCATAATCGCCAAATACGGTCCCGTTAACAGATTCGCCCCTGCCTTTGGTCAGGTCAAAGATATTAGCCAAAATAACCTCTGAATTTGAAGTTAAATCCTGGCTGTTGAACAACGTGGCATAGTCCTGATTAGGATTTCCGGTATTATAAATAGAGAACTTTCCCGAAGCCATCATATCACTGGCCACTTGAACTGCGGTATTCAGAAAGGTATTTGCGCTTGCTGTTAGATTCAGTTCTGAGTGATATTTACGATAAGTGCCCTCGTAAAGCGCGGTACGAACATAAAATGTGGCCACCGCCCATTTTCCGGGTGTTCCTGCAGGAACATTCTCCCTTACGTGCTGATAGGCAAAATTCAGATCGGCCATTACGCTATCCATAACCAGGGCCCTTGGGTCAGAAGGTTTGTATAAAGCCTGATCACCTGGATTCAAAACGCCGGAGTACCAGGGCACATCTGAGAAGCGTTTAACTTTATCCATGTAAAATAGCGCCCGGTAATATCTGGCCAGCCCCGCATAATGGTTTTTTATGTCCGCAGTAACTTTTGCCTTATTATAGTTCACTAAAAAGTAGTTAATATCACGTAATCTGCCCCAATCCCAACCCGTGGTAGTATTTTGTGCATTTACATTGCCTTGCATCACATTTTTCACCTCAACATTAGCGGTGGTTGCAACGTTATCGCTGCTTTGTTCACTCAAACTCAAATAACTCCCCCTATCCGGCATGGTAAGCAAACCATTAACATATAATGACAGGTCGCTTTCTGTATTAAAGAAAAGATTGGGTGATATGGAAGTTTGCGGGAAACGGTCAAGAGCATCTTTTTTACAGCCCGTAAACGCGACGGCAGCAAACAGGGTATATATAATGTATTTCTTCATGACTAATTTTTTAAAATTTATTAAAACACTTAAAAATTAAAGATCCAGGTTCAAGCCAATTGCATATTTGCGCTGAAATGGATATGCCCAGGCGGTCGGGCCTTGATTTACAGCCTCAGGATCTATATATTTCTTTATAGCTGAGAACTCGTAAAGGTTATCACCGCTTACAAAAATGCGAAGGCGGCTAATACCAGCCCGTTTTGTTAAACTTGCAGGGAAAGTATAACCCACCGAAACGTTTTTAACTCTCAAATAAGCAGCATTCAAAAGGTATTTTGTTTGCGGGATAGCCAAGCCTAAACCGGTACGCGAATCTGCCAGCCATGCCTGCAATGTAGGATAGTAAGAATTGGTATTTGCGTCGGCAAGACCTGCTGCGATATAAGATTTTGAATCCTGGGCCCTTTGTGCTGGCGTCTCAGCTGTAGGACGATAGAAGTTAAGTAGCCAAGGATATATATTGGCATAAGGCTGCTGATAAGGGCCCCAAAACAAATAATTTTGTGGGTAGTAATCTTTTTTCAATACACCTTGCAAGAACACCGACAGATCGATGCCGTTCCAATTCATGTTCAAATTGGTGCCAATACTATAATGGTCGGCACTGTTGCCAATAATTTTCAGATCTTTTGGATTAGTTGAAGTTAAGCCCTGTTCTATTTTGCCATTTCCATCCAGGTCCTTGTATTTAGGCCATCCCGGAGTAATATTTAAGGCTCCCCAGGGAATAATAGCCGATTCGTCAAGCGCGTTTAGCTGGGCCTGGTTCTGGAAAAAACCGTCACTTACCAATCCCCAGATGTCCCCGATTTTCTGCCCTACACGGTAATCAGAAAGAAAATTCTGATCATTGTTTTTGTACTTCGTGATTACCGCATCAGAATTGGAAAGGATTACTTTAGCTGAAAAACCAAATGGTTTCTCTGCCAGTAAAAATCTGTCCTGATAAGTTACGGATAGCTCCCAACCTTTGGTTCTTAAATCCGCCGCGTTTTGTGGCGGTGCCGGAGTTCCGAGCACGCCGGGCAATGCCTGGCTTGCCACAAGCATTCCCTTGGTATTTCGGATATAGTAATCAAATCCTCCCAGCAGCCGATCATCAAAAAAGCCGATGTCAGTCCCGAAGTTATAAGTACCTACCCTTTCCCAGGTATATGAATTAGGGTCAACCGGCAAAAGAGGAGCTCCGGTGATAATCGGGTTTTGGGTAGTTCCGTTTATTAAATAACCTGAAGTGCCGGTGAGCAACGCCGGTATGTAACGGAAGTTGAGTACATTTTGATTACCAAGTTCGCCGTACGACGCGCGCAATTTAAATGTTGATATTGTGGAGGCCAGGGGTTTAAAAAAGTCCTCCTTACTAGCTATCCAAGCTGCTGATGCTGATGGGAAAAAGCCATAACGTCTTGTTGTTGGGAAACGCGATGAACCATCGTACCTGCCGGTTCCCTCCAAAATATAACGTCCTTTATAGGTATAGTTTAACCTACCAAATACGCTGTTAGTGGCATAGGCTGTATAATCTGCACTCACCGATGGGGTAGAACCGTTGGTAACAGCCAAGTATGGCAATGAAGGTGATATGATTCCGCTGTTTGAGGCGCCGATAGTTGAATAACTGTAATCTTCGGCGTTATACCCAGCCATTGCGCTGAAAAAATGGTCACCCAAAGTTTTCTTATAGGTGGCATATAAGTTGAAAGCGTTGTTGTACAGGTAACCGTTGTTTTCGGTTACGCTTCCTGTACCGCCCTGTTGTCTAACGTCATTTGGCCCATATCCAATATTATACGGAGTTGAATAGGCGCTATATTTCCACAATTCTCTTTTAACTGAAGCATCGCCATTTACCTGTAAATCTCCATTAAAGAATGTGGCAATAGCGCTGGCAATATTATGAAACCCAAACATGGTTTGCAGGTTATTTCCGCCATCAACTAAGCTGGCCGCAAGTCTTCCGGCGCCTGTGTTGGCCCAGGTACCATCAGGGTTTTTGGCTACATCCGTTGGCTGCAGGTAATAAATATCGGTAATGCTGGCTGCCGGCTGCGCACGTTTTGTTTGGTAAATATTGAGGTTGTTATCTATTTTAAGCCACTTTAAAGGCGAAAATCCAAGCCTGGATCTTAAACCATATCGATCCCAGTAGTCAGGTGCAAGTTTGTTCAGACCATTTTCTTTAGTGTAATCACCTGATAAATAATAAGTTAAAGGTGTATTATTTACAGTAGCGCCTCCCGAAAATGTTAAGTTTTGGTTTAATGACAAGTTGTTGTTGCTAAAGAAATATTTATACCAGTTGTTACTACCCATGTAATCCCATTTTGTTGGATCAGTTGGATTTATCCTGGTATCCGGAAGAGATGGGTTATCGGACCTTTCTCTGGCCCATTGGAATTGCTGATCAGTATAATTCACATAGGTCCACGGGGTATTGTTTGTGGCCGTTTCGAGTACTTTTGTATAAATATAAGGATCAGTAACCGGTTCTGGCAACACAGTTGGCTTTCCCCATGACGACAAAGCATTGTAGCTAATTGTGTTGTGTCCGGACACACCTTGTTTGGTAGTAATCAGTATTACCCCAAAAGCAGCCCTTGCTCCATAAATACCTGCTGAAGCAGCGTCGCGTAGTATGGTGTAAGACGCCACGTCGGCAGGATTCAATCTCAAGATATCGTTGTTGTCGGCTGCCGGGATACCATCAATTACAATTAACGGCGAGCCACCGTTTACTGAAGTAAATCCCCTGATATTGATAGTTGGTGTTGTGCCAGGCGCGCCCCCTGGATAGGTAATGTTAAGACCGGGACTAAGACCCTGTAGCCCTTGCGCAATGTTAGCTATAGGGCGAGATTCAAGCTCTTTTCCTGATATCTGGTCAATAGCGCCGGCGATATCGATCTTTTTCTTGGTACCAAATCCGACAACGACAACTTCGTTCAGGTTGCCAAGATCTTCTGACAAGGACACATCGACTTTTGCCCTCCCATTGACTGCGGTTTCTAGCGGCTTATAGCCCATAAAAGAAAAAACCAGCACAGCGTCCGGTTTTAAGTTAGCGAGCGTATACGCGCCATTTTTGTTTGTGGCAGCGACCAAATTTGTGCCCTTTACTTTAATGTTAACGCCCAGAAGCGTCTCTTTAGTTTTTGCGTCAGTAATAACACCTGTTACGGTGATGCCCTGGGCAAAGCCGCTGGCCGCGGTAAACATGAGCAGGAAAATCCAAAGTAGTGTTTTTTTCATTTGCTTAAGAGTTCGTTAATATTGATAAGACCGTCATTTTTAATTGCCGGCAAAATTCCTTCCCTGATATTAATACAAGATTAACAGACGATTAATAAATTGATTGAATGATCAATCAATTTATTTTTATTTGATTATGTTAATTTCTTTTTAGTTTTTTGCGTTAAAAACCGAGGCACAAAATGGGGCGAAAAAGCATTAAAGAAACAAGACAACTGGAAATAGTTAAGGTGTTTTATGAAGTAGCCCAAAAAGAAGGTTATGAAAATACGTCTATAGCCAAAATCGCCAAGGTAATGGATGTGAATCCAAGTTTGATTTTACATTATTTTAAAACCAAAGAGGACCTCACTTATTCGCTTATCGATCACATTTTAGACAAGTACCTCGAGATCTATACCATTGAAGACCAAGCTCAGGCAACTTTAGAAAATCTGCAATTGACTATTGAAATGTTGTTTTCCAAGCAATGGAACCTGCTTTTTGACGATTGTCTATTTTATACGTTTTATGCCCTGTCTTTTAGGGAGGAAAAAATCAAAGTAAAGTATAAGGGCATCCTTGATTCGTTGCGACACGGCTTAGCTGCAATCATAGAACAATGTAATGAAAATGGTTTGATCTCGATCGAAAAGCCCCAGTCAGCGGCCGACCTGATCTTTGTATTGGTAGACGGCGCCTACTTTTATCTTTCATTAGAAGGTGATACCGCCGCTTACGAAGAGCGGCTCAATTACTATAAGCAAAAAGCTTATGAAGTTTTAGGAATCCCGCAATTAGCGGCTTCTTAGCTGCCGCCCCAGTGCGTATACGCCAATAAACATCCACAGCAAATTCGCGGCTGCGTTCGGGATATCATGTGAGTTAACAGCGGTTGCCGCCAGGCAAAGTCCGCCAACAATATTAAAGGCCTGGAACGTCCAGGACTCCGCTTTGATCATTTTCACGCTTAATAAAAGGTATCCAACAGTGCACAAGGCCACACCCAGCCAACCTATACTTGTAAATATAATTTGATTCATTGTTTCAGGTAATAACTAATCGCCCGAAGCTAAAAAAATTCCTTGTTTAACCATCGCTTCGTTTATTTTTGAGCCATAATAATCCAATGGCAGGTATTTACATTCATATTCCCTTTTGCAAACAGGCTTGCCATTATTGCGATTTCATTTCAGTACTTCTCTGACTTATAAAACTGAACTATTGAGGGCCTTGCAGCAGGAAATTGAGCTTCAACGAGATTTTCTGAATGGCGAAACTATCGAGACCATTTACTTTGGAGGGGGAACGCCGTCGTTGTTAGAAGGTGAAGAAATCAATCAGCTTATTAGTACGATTACCGATCTGCATACGGTATCATCGGCAGCTGAGATCACTTTAGAAGCTAACCCAGATGACCTTGATTCCAAAAAGCTAAATGCGTTAAGGCAAACGCCGGTCAACCGTTTTAGTATAGGCCTGCAATCATTTTTTGATGATGACTTGATGTGGATGAACCGGGCACATAGATCTAACGAGGCAGAATCATCCGTAAAACGGGCGCAGGATACCGGTTTTGAGAACATAACGGTCGATCTGATCTATGGCTATCCTTTGCTGACCGATCAAAAATGGAAATATAACCTGGATAAGGTATTTGATCTGCAAGTTCCACATGTATCAGCCTATTCCATGACGGTTGAACCCCGTACTGCGTTGGCATCCTTCATCAAAAACAAAAAACAGCAGCCGATGAACGAAGAACAAAGCTCGGAGCAGTTTATCCAATTGATGGAGGCGATGCAGACTCAGGGTTTTGAACATTATGAGATATCCAATTTCTGCAAACCGGGACATTATTCCAGGCATAATACTAATTATTGGAAAGGCGTGAAATACCTCGGTATAGGTCCGTCAGCACATTCTTACGATGGCGAAAAACGCCAGTGGAACATTGCCAATAATGCTAAATACATCCAGGCTATAGAGAAAAAAACAATCCCTGCTGAAATTGAGGTATTGACCGAAGAAAATCGCCTGAACGAATATATCATGACCTCGCTCCGTACTCAATGGGGCCTAAACCTTGAGCAATTGAACCAGATTGCAAAAGGCGCTTCGGAACCGTTATTGAAAGACGCGGCATTGTTTTTTGAAAAGGAATGGATCATTCAAAAAGATCAGGTCATTTACCTTACCCAAACCGGAAAATTATATACCGATCATATTGCGTCGGAATTATTTTTCTAATCCAGATTCATTTTAACTGAATTATATCTACCTGTATATCAATAAAATATACAATATTTTCATTCTGCTAAAATCCGTAGCGAGGTAGGCCCCGTATCTTCCATCAAATAACCTACAACAAAAAAATAAATGAAACTGTCATTTAGCTGCAGCACAAGAATATTCTCCTGACAGGATCATTTACCAACTAAAAACAACACAACAGAAATGAAAAAAATCATTATCGCGGCCATTGCAATGGTAGCTATTGCAATCGCGCCCAAAACTTATGCTCAAACCAAAATGGTAGGCGGTGCTGCTATGTACCCAACAAAAAATATTGTTGAGAACGCAGTCAACTCAAAAGACCACACCACACTGGTTGCTGCTGTAAAGGCTGCTGGGCTGGTTGAAACCCTGGAATCAGCAGGACCATTTACCGTATTTGCTCCAACCAATGAAGCTTTTAATAAACTGCCCGCAGGAACTGTCGATAACCTGGTAAAGCCAGAAAACAAGGAAACTTTGACCAAAATCCTGACTTATCATGTAGTTTCAGGCCGCTTAAGCTCTGAAGAACTATGGGCCAAAGTAAAGGAAGGTAACGGTAAAGCTGAACTGACTACCGTACAAGGCGAAAAACTTAATGTGATGGCGAAAGGCAAAAAGCTGTACCTGGTTGATGAAAAAGGCGGCC
>JAFAKI010000130.1 GCA_019235595.1 Mucilaginibacter sp.
TTACCCTTAGCGATAGCATCTTCGATGTTACCTACCAGGTTGAACGCTGCTTCTGGATATTCATCCACTTCACCGTCCATGATCATGTTGAAACCTTTGATGGTTTCTTTGATATCAACCAATACACCTTTTAAGCCGGTAAACTGCTCGGCAACGTGGAATGGCTGAGAAAGGAAACGCTGTACGCGGCGTGCACGAGACACAACCAGTTTATCTTCTTCAGAAAGCTCGTCCATACCTAAGATGGCGATGATGTCCTGAAGCTCTTTGTAGCGTTGCAGAATTTCTTTTACGCGCTGAGCGGTATTGTAGTGCTCGTCGCCCAAAATAGCAGGGCTTAAGATACGTGAAGTTGAGTCAAGAGGGTCAACCGCAGGGTAGATACCCAACTCGGCGATCTTACGAGACAATACGGTAGTAGCATCCAAGTGGGCGAAGGTGGTAGCCGGCGCAGGGTCGGTCAAGTCATCCGCAGGTACATATACCGCCTGTACAGAGGTGATTGAACCGCGTTTGGTTGAAGTGATACGCTCCTGCATGGTACCCATCTCGGTAGCCAGTGTTGGTTGGTAACCTACCGCTGATGGCATACGACCTAACAGCGCCGATACTTCTGAACCTGCCTGGGTGAAACGGAAAATGTTATCGATAAAGAATAAGATATCACGGCCTTTACCTTCCGAGTCACCATCGCGGAAGTACTCAGCGATAGTAAGACCTGATAATGCCACACGTGCACGTGCACCCGGCGGCTCGTTCATCTGACCGAACACGAAGGTTGCTTTTGAATCTTTCAGTTCGTCTTTGTTTACTTTAGAAAGGTCCCATGCACCTTTTTCCATTGCATGAACAAAGTCTTCACCATATTTAATAATGCCTGATTCGATCATTTCGCGCAGTAAGTCGTTACCTTCACGGGTACGTTCACCTACACCGGCGAATACTGATAAACCTGCATAAGCTTTTGCAATGTTGTTGATCAATTCCTGGATCAATACGGTTTTACCTACACCCGCACCACCAAACAGACCGATCTTACCACCTTTTGCATAAGGCTCTAATAAGTCGATTACCTTGATACCGGTGAACAATACTTCGCTCTCGGTAGAAAGGTCTTCAAATTTAGGAGGGTTGCTGTGGATAGGTTTACCATCAGTTTTATCCAGGTTACCCAAACCGTCGATCGCATCACCAACTACGTTGAATACACGGCCTTTGATATCGTCGCCGATTGGCATACGAATCGCTGATTCAAGATCCACAACCGGCATTCCGCGTAGCAGACCGTCGGTTGAGTCCATCGCTACCGCACGTACACGATCCTCGCCTAAGTGTTGTTGAACTTCCAAAATAATTTTCTGGCCGTTGTCTTTTGTGATCTCTAACGCGTCATAAATTTTAGGAAGATGACTCTCATCAGAGAAGCTAACGTCAACTACCGGACCGATGATCTGTGATATTTTTCCAATGTTTGGCATATATAACCTGGTAATTTAAAAGATTTTGTAAATGAAATAGTTCTCTATAAAATGCTTTTGATTTAGAGCCGCAAAGCTATGACTTTTTGATAAATATTTAAATAGTGCCTGAGAAATATTTTTAGTTGGCAGTTTTCGGTTCGCGGTTGGCAAATAAACAGGCTTTAAATGATGTTTTCCTAATCACTGATAACCGATTACTGATTAACTATTATGTAACTTTTGTCAGCCCAATACCATTGAAATGTCAATCAAATTATTATGTTTGCATATCAATTATTAAACTGTTACAATTTATAACCCCCTAAAAACAGAGTATTTATGCGTAAACTTTTACTATTGGCGCTTGCCATGGCGCCGGTATTGGCTTTTGCTCAGGGCTTCCAGGTAAACCTTGAGGGACAAAAACAGATTGGTATGGGCCATACCGGGACAGGCCTGGCACAGGACGGCGCCGCTTTATTTTTTAATCCGGGTGCGGTGGCTACCGAGTCGCAAAACTATGTGCAGGCGGGGGTAAGTCCGCTCAGCTTTAACTCGGTATTTAATCCGGCCGGAACATCGGAACAATACCATACCGCCAGCAAATGGGCGCCGCCTTTTACGTTTTATGGAACATGGGGGCCGAAAGAGGCCCGCTGGAAAGTGGGTATGGCCGTGTATACGCCTTTTGGCGGATTGACCGATTGGGGAACTATCTGGCCCGGACGATTTGCTGCCGAGAAACTCGACCTAAAGGCATTCTACTTCCAGCCAACCTTAAGTATTAAACTGACCGACTGGATGAGTATTGGCGGCGGCTTTGTATACAATCATGGTACAGTTGACCTGACCAGGGCAATTCCTATCGAGAATGGGAATGGACAATCAAGTCAGGCTGAACTGAGTGGCAGCGGTAAAGGCTATGGCTGGAACGCTGGTATTTACTTTACTACGCAATCAGGAGTTACCGTGGGTATCACACACCGCTCAAAAGTGACCACTACTATTAACGATGGTACTGCTACTTTTACTGTGCCTGGATCGTTGGCGACCAGTTTCCCTTCGCCTAACCAATTTAGCGCAAGTATACCTTTGTCTGGAACCAACTCTATCGGTATAGGCTTCCGTCCATGCAGTAAATGGTTACTGGCGATGGATGTGAATATTGTAGAATGGGACCCATTCAAAGCTTTATCATTCAATTATAAGAATACTACGCCTTTATTGCAGGATACGCACTCCCCTCGCAATTATCATAATACCGTTGGCGTTCGTGGCGGTGCACAGTATATGGCGACTGATAAGCTGGCCTTACGTTTTGGCGGTGGTTATGCCGAAGCGGCTGCACCAAATGGTTATGTTACCCCGGAAGTTCCGGACGCTGACCGTGCTTATGTTACAGGCGGTTTAGGTTATAAATTGGCACAGCACTTCGATATCGATCTGTCATTTGAGTATGAGCACCTGTTGCAGCGTACGCAGACTAATTTCGAAACACAGCTGTCCGGCACATTCAAATCGAATGTATACATCCCGGGCATCTCATTAGCTTATCACTGGTAACCCTAAATTATTATTGAAATGAAACACTTAAAACATTACATATACATCATTGCGGGGTTAGTTTGGTTAAGCGCCTGCAAACCCAGCATCGAAACGCCGAAGCCATCAAAAGGCTCGGCCGATTTTTCAAGGTACATTGCTTTAGGTAACTCTCTGACCGCAGGTTACGCTGACGGCGGTTTATACCTGGCCGGGCAAATGGTATCGTACCCAAGCATTATTGGCAAGCAAATGCAGTCTGTAGGCGGTGGAGTATTCAACCAGCCTTTGTTTGATCCAAGTCAGGCCAACGGTTCAGGCTATCTGCAGTTGACAGGTTTTAACGCTGATGGTACGCCGATCACGGCTCCCATTACGTCTAACCTGGCAATTACTGGCATACAACCTATACCCGGATTCGGTAATGTAACCCTTTATGCAAAATACACCGGTGATATTGAGAACTATGGTGTACCCGGAATAAAATTATTGCACATTACTTATGCACCATACGGCAATTTGAATGGCTTTTACGAACGCATGTTGCCAGGAGCTGAGGGCACACACGCTACCACCTATCTGAATTTTGTTACATCAAAACCATTCACCTTTTTCTCGAACTGGTTGGGTAATAATGATGCTTTAAGTTATGCAACCTCTGGCGGCGCTGGTGATGTACTGACAGACAAAGCTACTTTTGCAGGTCTCTATAACCTTCTTATAGGTACGTTAACGGCAAACGGAGCAAAAGGCGTCGTTGCGACTGTCCCTGATGTAACTTCGGTTCCATATTTTAATACGGTAACAGTAGGCGCGGTTTTGGGAGCAGTACAAAAAGTAAATCCGCAAGTGCAGGCTTTATATATCAATGCTTTGGTGAGTGGAACTACTTATGCACCGCGACCTGCGACAGCAAAAGACCTGATCGTGCTTACCTTCCCAACAAGCAAGATCGGCGTGCCGATTAGCACTCCTTATGGAAATTTACCCTATGGGTTAACGCCTTATACGCCTATTGATAATCAATATGTGCTGGATGCCAATGAAGTGGCCTTAACACAGGATTATGTCCAATCCTATAATGCTACCATCAAATCAATAGCAGCATCAAAAGGCCTGGCATTATTTGACGCATATACATTCCTGAACAATGTGAAGTTATATGGCATAGCAGAGGACGGTATCAACATGAATTCAAATTACATCAGCGGTGGTATATTTTCGTTGGACGGAATTCACCTTACACCACGCGGATACGCCATTGTAGCAAATGAATTTATCAAAGCCATCAACGCTAAATACGGCTCGTCTATTCCTTTGACGGATGTGTCATCTTATAGCGGGATAAAGTTCCCATAATTCAGTTGGCAGTACTCGGTTTGCAGTTTGCATTTTTACTTAATATGCGAACTGCAAACTGCCCACTGCAAACT
>JAFAKI010000276.1 GCA_019235595.1 Mucilaginibacter sp.
TGACATCGGTAATCCTTTGTCAAAGGATTCTATTGCAACATCCGGACTTACAAAAATACCATTCGGTTATTTTAATGACCCGGTGTTTGGTACGGCTGAATCTAACGTGGCTCTGGCTTTGAATTTGCCCGGTCAAGGGGCATATTCGCTTCCAACTGGATCTATTGTAGTTGATTCAGCTGTTTTGGTTATGCCTTATGCTGCAGGCTTTTATGGCGACTCGCTGACATCGAAATATAAGGTAAATGTATACCAGCTGTCAAACCGTATAAAAAATACAACCTATTTTAATACGGATAGCTGGGGCTATCAGCCTGGTATTATTGGCACGCGTTCATTTTTTGCACGTACCCATGATAGTATCAAAATATATGATATCATCACTGGTAAGCCGGATACGCTAAAGAAAATTGCTCCTGAGTTAAGAATCCCTATTAATAAAGATTTTGTAAATAGTATCCTATTTAATGCACCAAGTGCACAACTAGCTTCCAATACAGTTTTCCTGAACAGTGTTAAAGGGCTATATCTGACAATAGATAAAGCGGGAACAACCGGCGCAGGAGGTACCTTTATGTTTACCTCATCAGATTCATTGAATGTGTTCTACAGAACAATAAATGGCACTACGATCGATACTGCAATGGTAACGCTTCCAATTACCACGCATGCTGCGCAGATCAAACAGACTTCTTCGCAAACACTTCAAACGGAGTTTTCAGACACCACCACTTCAAAAAATCTGATATATCTTCAGGGTATGGCCGGAGCAAAAGTGAGGATCAAATTCCCATATCTGAAAAATCTTACTACCTCCGTTGGGAAAATTATTGTAAATCGGGCTGAATTAGTTATAACACCGAATCCGGGATCGACGATACCTTTTGGTCCGTTACCTAAGATAGCAATGTATAGATGGGATATTGCTCATCAAATAGTGGAACTACAAGATGCTAACTCATCTGACCCCCGCTTTATAAGCCCGGCTATATTTGGCGGTTATTTTGCAACGACAACTAACAGCTACCATTTTGTCATAACGGGCTATGTGCAGGACTTGATTAATGGTAAGACAACGGATTACGGCACTTTCCTGGCACCGGTTGATGTAACAAATACAAGATCTGTTGATATTAACCCTACCACACAAACAGCGGCCAGGTTGATAGCTGTAGGTAGCGATAAAAATTCGCCCTACCGAATAAAATTGAATCTTATTTATACCAAGGTAAACAAATAAAAAAAGGCCTCATACGAGGCCTTTTTTTATTTGCGGCAACTAATATTGGCAATCGGTGTTGATTATGTCAGATAGCTGATTATTTTTGTTTCTTTTTAAATTTAAAAACTTCTACTTATGTGTGGCATCGTTGGTTATATTGGCTATAGAGACGCTTATCCTATAGTAATCAAAGGTTTACATCGTCTGGAATACCGCGGATACGATAGTGCGGGTATTGCACTGATTGATAAAGATATTAAAGTTTATAAGAAGGCCGGCAAGGTTAGCGATCTTGAAGAGTTTGCGAAGGGGGTTAACCTGCATGGCACAATTGGTATGGGCCATACCAGGTGGGCAACACATGGAGCGCCAAGCGACCGTAATTCGCACCCGCATTCTTCCGGAGATCGTAAACTTACGATCATCCATAATGGGATCATTGAAAACTATGCCGTTATAAAGGAAGCATTGCTGGCAAAAGGCCATGTTTTCTTAAGCGACACAGATACCGAGGTACTGATACATCTTGTTGAAGATATTCAAAAAGAAACCGGACTTGATCTGCATGAGGCGGTGCGTGTAACCTTAAATAAGGTGATAGGGGCTTATGCTATCGTTATTATGAGTTCAGATGAACCCGACCAACTAATCGCAGCGCGTAAAGGTAGCCCATTGGTGATCGGTGTTGGTGAAGGGGAGTATTTTATAGCTTCAGATGCTACCCCGATAGTAGAATACACCAAAAACGTGATCTACCTGAATGATAACGAGATTGCCTACATACGACGCGACGACCTGCTGATAAAAAACATTGACAATACTGTACAGACCCCATATATCCATGAGCTCGACTTAAAGCTGGAGATGTTGGAAAAAGGCGGATACGACCATTTCATGCTGAAAGAGATATACGAGCAACCCCGTTCCATTAGGGATTGTATGAGAGGCCGTATTTATCCTAAAACTGGCAAAGTACAGTTGGGTGGTATAAAAGAATATACCGAAAAGTTAAAAAATGTCGACCGAATTATTATAGTTGCCTGTGGTACTTCGTGGCATGCAGGTTTGGTTGGCGAATACCTGATCGAGGAATATGCGCGCGTGCCGGTTGAAGTGGAATATGCTTCAGAATTTAGGTACAGGAATCCGATTATTACAGAAAAGGATTTGGTAATAGCGATCTCGCAATCGGGCGAAACCGCAGATACCATGGCAGCCCTGGAGTTGGCTAAAGAAAAAGGGGCAACCATATTTGGCGTTTGTAACGTGGTTGGCGCATCGATTCCGCGCATTACCGATGCAGGTGTGTACACGCACGCCGGGCCAGAAATCGGTGTTGCTTCAACCAAAGCGTTTACGGCGCAGGTAACCGTTCTTACTTTGATTGCTTTGTACATCGCGCAGCAGCGGGGGACAATCACGCAGAGCAAACTTATAGAACTGCTGACAGAGCTTAATGAGATACCCGAACTGGTTGAGAAAGCGTTGGAGTCAAATGACCACGTTAAACGGATTGCTGCGAAATTTAAAGATTCAAGAAATTGCCTTTTCCTTGGTCGCGGAAGTTCGTTTCCTGTGGCACTCGAAGGTGCCCTAAAGCTGAAGGAAATTTCGTATATCCACGCAGAAGGGTATCCTGCCGCTGAAATGAAGCATGGCCCGATCGCACTGATAGACGAGGAAATGCCTGTAGTATTTATTGCGACTAAACATTCATCTTATGAAAAAGTTATCAGCAACATCCAGGAAGTGAAAGCACGCGGAGGTAAGGTAATAGCAATAGTTACCGAAGGCGATACTGACGTAAAAGCAATGGCCGATTATGTTATTGAAATACCTCAAACTGATGAGGCCTTTGTACCGCTCCTGGCGACTATACCATTACAATTGATATCATACCACATAGCCGTAATGCGTGGCTGTAATGTTGATCAACCAAGAAACCTGGCTAAATCGGTTACGGTGGAGTAACCAAAAAATATAGAGGCGGAATGTGTTTCGCCTCTATAAAACATACCTGCTATCTTCATAATAGATAAAATCAATCATTTTATTATATTTGAATAGATTTACTCTATATGACTATTACTCAGCTTGAATATATTGTGGCCGTTGATACCTACCGCAGCTTTGTGGTAGCAGCCGAAAAATGCTTTATAACGCAACCCACCCTAAGTATGCAGGTTCAAAAGCTGGAAGACACCCTGGGCGTAAAGATTTTCGACCGTAGTAAGCAGCCCGTAAGCCCGACCGAAATAGGTATTGAGATTATAGAGCAGGCCAGGGTTTTGCTGGCTGAAAGCGAAAAGATACGGGAGATCATAAGCGACCGGCAAAAGGAGCTATCCGGTGAACTAAGGGTGGGTATTATTCCTACCGTGGCACCATATATCCTGCCCAAAATCATCAGTGGTTTTATTGAGAAATATCCACAGGTGAAACTGATTGTGTGGGAGCAAACCACCGAGGAGATTATTCAACAATTAAAATTGGGCACGCTGGATTGTGGCATCCTATCAACCCCGCTGAGGGAATCGGCTTTGACGGAAATACCGGTATTTTATGAGAATTTTGTAGCCTACGTTTCTAAAAACAGCAAGCTTTCAAAAAAGAAAAGCATCAGTCCGGAAGATATCGACATGGAAGAAATATGGGTGCTTAACGAAGGGCATTGCATGCGCGAACAGGTGCTGAACATCTGCCAGCGACGCCGGTCGACCAAAGGCTTTCTTCATTTTGAGTATAACACAGGCAGTGTGGAAACGCTTAAACGTATGGTGGATCAGAATAATGGCGCTACCATTTTACCAGAGCTGGCTTTAACCGAGCTAACCGAAAAGCAACTGGATAAAGTGCGTTATTTTAAATCACCCGAACCTGCACGCGAGGTAAGTATTGTTATCCAAAAGAATTTTCTGAAACGCCGCATGATCGAAGCGTTAAAGAATGAGATTCTGGAATTCGTTCCCAAACGAATGAAAACAAAAAAGAAGAAAGAAGTAATGGAAATTTGATTGATTTCGGAAGTCGGAGTTTCGAATGCGGAATGATTTAATATCCTATCATTACACAGTCAACACCAGCTTACCAAATTGAGAAGAGTTCTCCATTTTATCTATTGCTTTTTGAGCGTTTGCTAATGGAAATATCTCGTCAATTACTGGTTCGATCTTATGTTTATTCACCAGATCGACCATTCCTTTGAAATCATCCGGTGAACCCATCGTGGTGCCGAGGATTTGTAATTGCTTCCAGAATATCTTTCGACCATTTAAAGGTGGGATATTCCCGGCTGTTCCTCCGAAAAAGACAATACGTCCTCCTGGCTTGCTTAGATCGAGTAGTTTCTCAAACCCGTTACCCAAAGCGCTATCGATGATCACATCAAAGCCACCGGAAAAATGCTGTAATTCCTGCGCCCAGTCCTGAGCCTTATAACAAACGCCTGCCGATGCGCCCATTTCTTTTGCCCGTTGTATCTTCTCGCCCGACCCGGAAGTAACAAACACCTTGCATCCGGCCGCTAAAGCCCATTGCAGCGCAAAGGTGCCTGTTCCGCCGCCAATGCCCGTTATCAGCACGGTGTCGCCTTTTTTTGCCTGTCCCTTGGTAAATAAAGCACGATAGGTGGTCAACCCTGCCAGTGGGAGTGCAGCTGCCTGCTCCCAGTTCAGGTGTGTGGGTTTGTGGTATAGGTATTCAGCTTTCACCTTTACATATTCGGCAAATGTGCCATCGTCGGGAAGGCCCAATATGGTAAAATCCCGGTTTTGATAATCCGCATGATTTCCCCAATTATGACAGGGATTAATGATTACTTCCTGATTCAGCCACAATTTATCTACACTATCACCAATCTGCGCAACGATACCTGATCCGTCTGAACCTAAGATCGATGGATATTTTATGCCAGCATATTTACCTGCAGTTATCCAGTAATCGCGACGGTTGAGCGCAGCCGCTTTTATCTGTACCAAAACTTCATCTGCTGCCAATGTGGGGGTGGCGACTTCTTTATATACGAGTGGCTTATCAGCGGCTTCCAATACTACGGCTTTCATGAGCGTAAATTTAGGGTGAACAAAAAACGGCAGAATAATTATCCTGCCGTTCTATTTATTTAATGCCCGGAATTAACCGATAGCTTTAGTGTATAGTTCAGAAACGTGGTTCCAGTTGATCACGTTCCAGATAGCAGCTAAGTAATCAGGACGACGGTTCTGATATTTCAGGTAGTAAGCGTGTTCCCAAACGTCAATGCCCAGAATTGGAGTACCTTTTACCTCTGCAATGTCCATCAACGGGTTGTCCTGGTTAGGAGTTGAAGTGATAGCCAGTTTTTTGTCGGCAGTAACAATTAACCATGCCCAACCTGAACCAAAACGGGTAGCGCCTGCTTCAGATAATTTGGTTTTGAAATCAGCAAATGAACCGAAAGTGCTTTTTATAGCATCGCCCAGTGCGCCTGCGGGTTCGCCGCCGCCGCTTGGTGATAACCAGGTCCAGAATAAGCTGTGATTATAATGGCCACCGCCATTATTACGCACCGCCGGCGGGAATTTTGAGATGTTTTTGATGATATCGTCGATACTGCTGTTTGCTTCAGGCTTGCCTTCAAGTGCCTTGTTCAAATTGGTAACATAAGCCTGGTGGTGTTTTCCATGGTGGATCTCCATTGTCATTTTATCAATGTGAGGTTCCAAAGCATCAGTTGCATAGGCTAATGCCGGTAGTGTGAATGCCATAATGTTTTATTTTAAAGGTTAACGATCGTTGAGGTACAAATATAAAGGTATAAGGGTGATAATTGTTCTAAAATATTGTCAAGTTATTGTCTGAACACGATTAGTGAGATTTTTACGATTTGCAAGATTCATTTTGTTAATCTTTTAATCTTATAAATCGTGTTCAGCTACTTGGCTCTCTTACTTTTAAAAAACGAACGCACCAATTCAGCACATTCATTTTCTCTAATCCCACCGGTAATAAGTGTCTTTGGATGGGTTACTTTTTGGTTCAATCGCCCGAAGCCCATCCGGGTATCATATGCCCCAAAAACAATTTTGCTGAGCTGAAACCAATAGCAGGCCCCCGCGCACATTACGCAGGGCTCCAGGGTTACGTACAAGGTGCAATCGCGCAGGTATTTTCCGCCCAAAAAGTTGGCTGCTGCGGTTAATGCCTGCATTTCGGCGTGGGCGGAAACATCATTCAGGCGTTCAGTAAGGTTATGACCGCGACCTATAATCTGCCCGTTACAAACCACCACCGCGCCGATGGGAATCTCATCCTCGGCGAGCGCCTGTTTGGCTTCCTTTAGCGCCTCGTTCATAAAAAAATCATCAGGCGATATCTCGGGTTGATCATTACCAAAAGTATAGTAGCGCATTACTGTTATTTTTAAGCCCCTCTCCACCTGGAGAGGGGTTGGGGTGAGGCTGCATTATATTAATTTGCTGCCATTTGGCACCGGGTGCTCAATGGCCGTTAAAACTATATCTCCGTTTTCATCGGCAAAACCGGTAACCAGGAACTCGGACATGAAAGTAGCGATCTGTTTTTTAGGAAAATTGACCACACCGACAATCTGCCTGCCGATCAATTGTTCCTTTGTGTAATGTTTGGTGATCTGTGCGCTCGACCATTTGATGCCATGAGGCCCAAAATCGACCTTTACTTTAAACGCGGGTTTCCGAGCTTCAGGGAAGTCGGAGGCTTCGAGTATCGTACCGACGCGTAGTTCTACCTTTTCAAAATCATGCCAGGTGATGGTTTCCATAGGGCAAAGGTAGTGTTGAAGTCGGAAGTCTGAAATCCGAAGTCTGAAGATTTTGCATTTTTTTCAGGCATCTGACCTCAGACCAGACACCCGTCAAACAGTTATAATCCCTCTCTTTATCGCAAAAATCACCAAACCTACGAGATTTTTTGATCCTGTTTTTTCGAAAAGACGGGCGCGGTATCCTTCTACGGTACGAACACTCAGGAATATTTTATCAGCTATTTCCTGGTTGGAGCATTCCTGGCAAACCAATCGTAGTATTTCGATCTCCCTGTCGTTCAGATCGACTGAATATTGACCGCCGCCTTCATTTTGACTACCGGGGCCGACCAGTTGTTTGATGAGTGTTACCGACAGATGTTCGTTAAAATAAAAGCCTTTGTTATAAACGGTCGATATAGCGTCGATGATCTCTTCGGGTTCGGCATTTTTCAACAAATAGCCTGATGCGCCCGCTTTCATCATGTCGACAATGTATTTATCCTCGTTGTGCATGGAAAGCGCCAGCACCTTGATGTCCTTAAAATGCTCATGAACATAGGCAGTAGTTTGCATTCCGTCCATCTCAGGCATTTTTATATCCATCAATATTACATCGGGTTTGCGGTCAGCTAACAGGCCGATCAATTCTTTTCCATTAGAGGCTTCGATCACCAGTTTAAAGTCGGGACAATCTTCCAGCGTAGCTTTTAAGCCGTTTCTGAAAATTTTATGATCATCAGCAATTGCCAGATTTATCGGTTTCATAGACAGGCTAAAATTAAGTTAAATATTATTAATAATCAGGGTAAAAGCACCTTTATGGTTGTAAGGGTGCCATTGTGGGGTTTGGTATAGGTTTGTATTTTACCGTTGATGAACTGTGCCCGGCTCTGTAAATTTTTTAACCCAAAGCCATGTTTTACATTTTCGGGGTCAAATCCGACACCGTTATCGCTAAATGACATCATTAAAGTGCCGTTTTCCCGCTTAAGTTGTAGTTGTATAGCTGTTGCTCCGGAGTGCTTCACCGCATTGCCGAATAATTCCTGAGCTATACGGTAAAGGGTTACCTCGATTTCCGGAGGGAAACGGTCATGAGGCAGATCTTTTGTGAATGTGATTTTGATTGCGGTATTGTGCTCCAATCGCTCACATAATGCCTGCAAAGCCTCTATCAGGCCGAAATCGGTTAGCACCGGAGGCAATACATTATGAATAATATTGCGAATCTCCTGGATACATTCATCCGTCAGCTTTCGGGTATCAGACAGCAAATTTTTAGGTCCCTCACTTTCAATGATCTTGTCCAACCGATGAAGATTCAATTTTATTGCAGATAATACCTGTCCAACGCTGTCATGCAGATCTTCTGCAAGTCGCTTGCGTTCGGTCTCCTGGGTTTCGAAAACGGCATTTAAAAGGTCAATTTGCTTTTCATCATTCAGTTGGCGCAGCACCACCTGGTTCTTTATCATCCTTCTCTGGTAAATAATCACAAAAAGGAACAAAAAGATCACGAGGATAACAACCACAAGCGTACCTGTTATCAGTATAGGTATTAAATTGTTTTGTTGTCCTGTGGCTTGCAAAGTAATCCGACTGAATAAAGTAAGTTAGCTATAATATTTGTGACCGATTGCATCATATAATAATTGAATTTGTCTGGAAGGCTGATTTTATTAAAAAGCATGAACAGGAAAATATTAATAGCAAAATAAAATAAGACCCCAGAGTTGATCCAAAACATGCCTTGCTTTTCAATATAGGTAAATTCCTGCCGGGTTAATAACTGATAGAAATAAACAAGCGATAGTGTTATGAGAAATATGCAAAGAACTGTATTAGAAACCGAGGGGTATGTCGACATGCTTTCAATAAAAATGACATTGAAGATCATCGCAGCCAGACTAACGATGCCAAATATCAATGTTATTTTCTTGAATAACGGCTTATAAAATGCCCGATAATAGATCAGCGTAAAAAATATTGCCGCCATCATATCAAAAAGATGGATCAAAAAAAGATTGTTATAGTGCCGCAATTGTAAATATGAAATAACAAGGCCCATAACGTCAGGAATTACCGACAGCATACAAAAAACGGCCATCAGCCTTAATATGGGATCAAGGCGACGATAGTTGTATAAGGCTGCGGCTACCGGCAGGAAATCCGATGCAACGGTAATATTACTTAGCAGTTCTGCGGTGGACATTCTAAGAATTTTTTATGCTCCGCCTGTCAATGCGTTTTGTGGGCAACCTGGGCTGCCAGGGCATGGAACCGATTGCTCGCCAAGGGTACCTGAAGTAGAACCTCCACTACTGCCAGTAGCTGCGGTAGCTTTTAATGCGAATGCTTCTGGATTATTATTATTCGGGCATGGCAATTGATCCAGCCCTTCTTTGGTTACCCCGGTAATGATCAGGTGTGGTTCGCCATGGGACTTACGAAAGCATTTATGAACAAAACGTTGCCAGCCGGTGAGCGGATGGCTGTTAGCATAATAAAAACGGATACCTACACAATCGGGCTGCTGAAGTATCTTATTCAGTAGTTCCTGGCCAAAAAATTGTGAAATTGTTCCACCCGGATGACGGTGGCGATGGTGCTTAGTCCATTCTGTTGCAACCTTAATGTCAATCTCCGCTCCTTCTTTTCCGGTAAATAC
>JAFAKI010000277.1 GCA_019235595.1 Mucilaginibacter sp.
TTGCACACCCGTTTTCATCATGCTTTGGGGGCCATGCATTTGATGGGCTTAGCTATTGAAACACTGCGTGCAAAAGGGCACCTGATCACCGAGCAGGAAGAGGAAGCGGTAACGGTGGCGATACTGCTACACGACATCGGCCACGGACCATTTTCACATGCCTTAGAAGAAACTATTGTCGATGGCATTTCGCACGAGGACATTTCAACCTTGCTGATGAATAAGCTCAATATTCAGTTCAATGGACGGCTAACCATGGCCATTGAAATATTCAACGACATCTACCCGAAACGGTTCCTGCACGAACTGGTATCAGGTCAGCTGGACATGGACCGTATGGACTACCTGAACCGCGACAGCTTTTTTACCGGGGTTTCTGAAGGGGTGATCAGCTTTGATCGTATCATTAAAATGCTGAATGTGGTGGATGATCATATTGCAGTTGAAGAAAAGGGTATCTATTCGATAGAAAAATTCCTCATAGCCCGGCGACTGATGTACTGGCAGGTATATCTGCATAAAACAGTTATTGCCGGCGAACTACTATTGGGTAAAATACTTAAACGTGCCCGGGAGTTAGCCTTAATTGGTAAAAAGTTATTTGCTACCCCATCTTTAGATCACTTTCTGGTGAAGAAGATCAGCAAGGAGGAGTTTATCAGCCAGGATCATCACCTGGGAACTTTTGCTTTGTTGGATGATACCGATATTATGTCAGCGATAAAAGTATGGACACGGTGTGACGATCCGGTGCTTTCAGAATTATGCCGGATGATGATGCAGCGGCGTCTTTATCATGTAGAGATCAGCAACAATCCGCCTGACGAGCAATTGATAAAACGTTTGATCGAAAACGCTGAAAGCAAGTATGCTATCGCCGACTATTTTGTATTTACGGATACCATAAAAAACATGGCCTATAAACCAGGCGACGGTAGCATCCGTATTTTAATGAAGGACGGTTCGTTACAGGACATTGCAGCGGCGAGCGATAACTCCAACCTGGAGGCATTAGCCACAACGGTAAAAAAGTACATTATTTGCTATACCAAAGACCTTTTTTAAACGTATTGAGGCTGATAGATTTATACTTTGCGGCTTCGATTATAACACTTAAATTTGCCCGATGCAATTTACTGCACATGAGATAAGTTTACTACTGAATGGAACTGTTGAGGGCGACCCGCAGGTGACCGTCAACCGCTTAGCAAAAATAGAGGAGGCAACCGCCGGCGCTATATCCTTTTTAGCCAACCCAAAGTACGAGCAGTATTTGTATACCACCGATGCTTCTGCAGTATTGGTGAACAACGATTTTGTAGCTGCCGAGCCGGTAAAAGCAACCCTAATCCGCGTGGATAACGCCTATAGCGCCATTACCATTTTACTCGAAAAATATAATACCATCAAGTTAAACAAAAGCGGAATCGAGCAACCCAGCTTTATCCATCCGACTGCCAAAGTGGGGGACGATTGCTATGTCGGCGCTTTCGCTTATATCGGTCCGGGTGCGAGAATAGGAAAAAAATGCAAAATATACCCGAACGTTTACATTGCAGACAACGTTGTTCTGGGAGACAATGTAACTCTGTTCCCCGGCGTTGTAGTTTACTTTGATTGTGTGATCGGCAATAACGTGATTGTACATTCAGGGGCAATTATCGGTAGCGACGGTTTTGGTTTTGCACCAAATCCGGATGGCACATATTCCAAAATTGCTCAGATAGGTAATGTGGTATTGGAGGATGACGTTGAAATAGGCTCCAACACCACCATCGACCGTGCTACCATGGGTTCAACGGTTATCCGTAAAGGCGTCAAGCTGGATAACCTGATCCAGATCGCTCATAATGTGGAGATAGGTGCTAATACGGTTATAGCTGCACAAACAGGCGTATCTGGCAGTACTAAAATAAGCGAAAATGTGATTTTAGGCGGACAGGTTGGAGTAGTTGGACACATTTCCATAGCAAAAGGGACACAGGTGCAGGCGCAATCGGGTGTCAGCAGAACCATAACTGAAGAAAATAAAAAATGGATGGGCTCTCCGGCTACATCTTACGGCGACCATATGCGCTCGCAAGTAGTGGTGAACCGTTTGCCTGAGCTGGAAAAGAAAATATCAGAATTAGAAAAAGTGATTGCCGAATTGAAGAAAAACGCTCACTAGTTCACTGGCTCATTGGTTTATTAGTCCTTTAAAGGTTATTAATAAACTGTTACCAATGAACAACTGAACTAATGAACTAATGACACGGTAAAAAAAATGAACGTAAAACAAAGGACTATTAAAACGCCCGTATCTGTTTCGGGCACAGGTTTACACACAGGCGAAAAGGTAACCATGACCTTTAATCCGGCTCCTGAGAATCATGGATACAAATTCCGCAGAGTAGATATTGAAGGTTCACCGGTTATTGATGCCGATTGCGATAACGTAACAGATACCTCACGGGGTACTACCATTTCGCAAAACGGCGCCAGCGTAAGCACTATCGAACACGTGCTGGCTGCATTGGTGGGAATGGAGATCGACAACGTATTGATTGACATGGACGGCCCTGAAACACCGATCATGGATGGTAGTTCAATTCAATTTGTAGATGCGTTGACAGCAGTTGGCTTTTTAGAACAAGAGGCTGATCGCGAATACTACCATATCCCCTACAACATACACTACTCAGAGCCGGAGCGCAAGGTCGAAATGGTAGCTATGCCTTTGGATGACTATCGCTTTACGTGTATGGTTGATTACAACTCGCAGGTTTTGGGCAGCCAGCATGCCAGTATTTCAACTATATCCGAATTTAATAAAGAAATAGCATCATGCCGTACCTTCTGTTTTTTGCATGAGCTGGAAATGTTGTTGAAGCACAACCTGATCAAAGGTGGTGATTTAAATAATGCTATCGTTGTAGTGGATAAAGATGTGGACGATGAGGAATTAGCCGGCCTGGCAAAAATGTTTAACCGTAAAGACATCAAAGTAGCACCGCAAGGGATATTGAATAATATCGAATTACGCCATCAGAATGAACCTGCCCGCCATAAATTGCTGGATATGATCGGCGATTTGGCACTAGTAGGCGTTCCATTGAGAGGCCATATCATGGCTGCACGCCCTGGTCACGCAGCAAATGTGGCTTTCGCCAAAAAGATCAAAACGCTGATCAAAAAGGAAAGAAGCCGCAAGCATATAAAAATGTATGATCCGAATGCTAAACCGGTGTATGATACCGTTGATATCATGAAAATTTTACCGCACCGTCAGCCTATGCTGTTGGTCGATAAAATTTTGGAGATCAGCAAAAGTCATGTTGTTGGGTTGAAGAACGTAACAATGAATGAAGAACTGTTTGCGGGGCATTTCCCGGGACAGCCTTTGTTCCCTGGCGTGTTGCAGATAGAGGCAATGGCACAAACAGGAGGTATCCTGGTATTAAATACAGTACCTGATCCGGAGAATTATATCACGTTGTTCCTGAAAATTGAGAACGCAAGATTTAAAGATAAGGTGACCCCCGGTGATACGATCATATTCTATTGTAACCTGATAGCGCCAATACGTCGCGGTATTGCGCAAATGAAGGGCATCGGCATGGTTGGATCGAGAATAGTGGTTGAAGCCGAACTGATGGCACAGATAGTTAGAAAAACAACTGAAGATAAAGAAGCATGATACAACCTTTAGCATACATACACCCACAGGCCAAAATAGCCGACAACGTGGTGATCGAACCTTTTGTAACCATACATAAGGACGTGGAGATTGGCGAGGGTACCTGGGTAGGCTCAAACGCTGTGATCATGGACGGCGCGCGCATCGGTAAAAACTGCCGTATTTTCCCCGGAGCGGTTGTATCAGCCCCTCCGCAGGACCTTAAATATAAGGGCGAACCCAGCACGGTAACCGTTGGCGATAATACCACCATCCGCGAATGCGTGACGCTAAATAGAGGTACTGCTTTGGATAAAAATACCACTACCATCGGCAGCAACTGCCTGCTGATGGCTTATGTGCACGTTGCCCATGATTGTGTAATCGGCGACAATGTGATCATTGCCAACTCGGTGCAGTTAGCGGGTCACATCAATGTGTATGATTATGCATTTATCGGTGGTACATCCGCCGTCCACCAGTTTGTTGAAATCGGTACGCATAGCATGATCTCAGGCGGTTCATTGGTTCGTAAAGACGTCCCTCCGTTTACCAAAGCAGGGCGTGAGCCTCTGTCATACATCGGTATCAATTCAGTAGGCTTGCGCAGAAGAGGTTACTCGGCGGCAACCATTAACGAGATTCAAGAAATTTACCGTATTATCTTCCTAAAGAAATATAACGTAAGTAAAGCACTGGATATCATCGAAGCCGATTTTGCACCAACTGTCGAACGCGACGAGATCATTAATTTCGTATCCAACTCACAGCGTGGTATTATGAAGGGATTCGGTATATAAAGTTGGCAGTGTTCGGTTGGCAGTTTGCCAACCCTACTTGGCAGTTTACAGTTGACGGTTCGCAGTTGGCATTAAAATCCAGCGAACGTTTGAGTTTTTAAATCATCATCCTGCAAACTGACCACTGTAAACTGCGAATTGAATAACTGCCCGCTGCAAACTAATAACTGCAAACTGAAATGAAGATCACCCTCCAGAACATAGGCCGCCGTTTTAACCGCGACTGGATATTCAAAGGTGTCGACTACACTTTTACTTCGGGTGAAAGTTATGCCGTTCTCGGACCAAATGGTTCGGGTAAATCTACTTTGCTTCAGGTTCTGAACGGTAGTCTTGCCCCTTCAACCGGCGATATCAAATATTTTTTTAAGGATGATCCTGTTGAGGCAGATGCCGTTTTCAAACACGTTAGCCTTGCTGCACCTTATCTGGAGTTGATCGAAGAATTTACGATGCATGAAATGACCGACTTTCATTTTAAATTCAAGTCGTACCGGTCAGGGATGGATAAAGACGCTGTGATCAATCTGCTTAATCTACAGGGTGGACGAAATAAGATGATCAAATATTTCTCATCCGGAATGAAACAGCGTCT
>JAFAKI010000059.1 GCA_019235595.1 Mucilaginibacter sp.
TTTTCTGCCCAAAGCAGATCTTCGAGTTGGTCAACAAAAAACTCCCTGAGTTTTGAGTTGGTCGTTTGTGCTGTTTGTGTTTCCATGATTGATGTTGAGTGATAGATTTGTTTTAGCATCAGGCAGGCGAATAATGTCAGGCCTGCCTGATGTGTTAGAACTGATTAGTGGCTTTTGCTGCCGGAATGAGATGACTTGCCGCCTTTGCTGGCTGCTTCTTTTCTTTTTTGCTCATCCATATTGGCGAAATTGCCGGAATTGCTTTTGTTCGACTGGCTGTGATTGCCCTGGTTCCCATGGCCGGTATGGCCTTTTTCTGTACTTGGCATTTTCTTAGAATTTAATGATCTAAATATTTGGTTAATATTTTTAAATAAATAAGGATAATGCCAAAGGTCTTAGTTGAATGAAGAAAATCTCAGATCTTTGATTTTCTGTGTGGAGTATCAGCTTCTTGTAAAAGGATACCTAGTGACCGCTTTGGAGGTGTACGGGATAGAAAACACAGTGTACAGTTATCCAAACAGCGTTTTAGTTTTTAGTGGCTGATTTGAATCTGATTAAAAAAATAGCAGGATTGCACAACCCACCCCCCGTATGTCTACTCCGCTATTGCTGAAGCTGGCTTCCTATTTATCCTAAACAATACCAGCATTACGACAACCGATAACGCTATAAACACCAGATAGCTGTAGCTCAGGTTAAGTTGATCTTTAGCAGGAATAACAGCCACCACCAGGTAAGTAAGCAGCGAGAGGATAACATACACCATACCGCCGGTAAACCCGCCGGACATAGCCGCGTTTTTAGGGAAACGGCCTAAACAATAGGTGAAATAATTATTATAAGTAAACCCAGCGCCTACATGTATCACAAAAGCAAAAAATACCATCACGTAAACATTGCTAACAAATTTTGCGGTGACGATCATTAATACTACTACCAAAAGCTGCAGCAAAATATTAACGAACAGCTTGCTAAAAAACGGCTTGCTGATAAGTGCCCTGCCAATAAAACCACCTACCATCCAGGCAAAGCCAAGGACAAGCGAACAATAACCCGCAACCACTGGCGTAAATTTAAAGTGATGCTCAACAATAAATGGACCGGTCATGTTATACATGATCACCATAGAATAAGCAAAGCTCAGCATCAAAATACCCAGGCTGAAGGTGGTTGCTTTGATCATTTCGGCATACACCGCCGCTATCTTTTTCAGGTGGAATTCGGTGCGGTGACGGATAGTCTCGCCGCTGTATAAAAGCTCCAGCACTGCTATAACCGATGCCATCGCTGCCAGGAAATAAAAGTTTGACTGCCAGCCGAAGGTGTTTTGAAAATAACCGCCTAAAAAAGGCGCTATTATTGGTCCGGCAGACCAAATGATGGTAAACATGCTCAGGTAATGTTTCCGCTCCTCGCCTTCATACACGTCCACAAAATAAGCCCGTTTCGCAATTACGATCATAGCCACCGTGATACCATGGACGATCCGCATGGCATAGATCACATAGATGTTATACGTAAGGGCTATAACTATACTCGACAGTATAAACACTATCAGGGCCCCCATACTGAACTTGTATCGTCCGTATGAATCTAAAATACTGCCCAAAAACAATTGAGAGGTGCCGTAGCTGATCAGGAACACCGTTAGGGTTAATTGTACCTGTATGCTGCTGATGTGCATATCAGCGCCCATATTGGGCAGCGAAGGAATATAAATGTCAGTAGCGAACCCCGACAGCGGCAATAAGGCAAAGGCCAATATGGTTGAAACCCGCTGATTTTTGAGTTGTGATGATGTTAAAGTAGTAGTTGGTAGCATGTGCAGCAAAGATAGCAATAGCTGAAATGAGGATTGTTTGCTGGAAGTAATAAAGAAAGTCGCCTATTTGACTCACCCGGTCATTGCTTCGCTCAACCTCCCTCTACCGCAAGCGGTAAAGAGGGATTTTTTTACTTTTCTTTTTTACCCTCTTTATGGCTTGCCATAGAGAGGGTCGAACAGCGCAGCGCATTCGGGGTGAGT
>JAFAKI010000204.1 GCA_019235595.1 Mucilaginibacter sp.
GTAGCTTTGTTAGATGCTTTGATAAGCACGATCATATAAGATGTGTCATTTTTAAACTTTAGTGCATTTTCAGAAATTGCGTTGGGTAAACTATCCTTTCCATAGCCTGTAACTATTGGCCCAACACTAGGCTTATTTATGTCTCCCATATAGTATAACACCTTGTTATTGTTGCCAAGACAAAGAGTCATCGTACGACTTTCTATAACAGGGGATTTAGCATCCTTTGTTTTAACGATCGATTGAAAGGCATCCATAGCCTTGGGGCGTTGTATACAAGAGGCAGACATCATCGCTACAACTACTATGGTTATGAATAATGCATAAGATTTAGTCATAAATTAAGGTTTGGATGAACAAATATATCGATAAATAATAAGATCGACTAATAATAGCACTTAGAGGAAATAAACGTAAAGGAAATACCCACGCCGAAGAACATATAGGTATCCTTAGGGCGCAGATCGCCGCGCTGGGTGCCGGGCGCACCAACGTTAACACCGCCGTTTACTTCACCAGAACGGTCAGAGAGCGCTCTGGCAATATTATTTGGTAATTTAGACGGGTCAGGGTAATTGCCGGAAACATCGTCCAGATAATCGGTTGATGGGTTTCGGTATCCCAAATCAAAGATCAGGTTGAGCTTACCTGAGATATTATACTTGACGCCCACCCCATACGGGAAAGTAACCGCCACATTTGGATAAGGCTTTGCTTCCCCTTCTGTTCTTAGCGGTCGTAAATCATAAGTAATACCCTTGTAAGTTGCCTGCGGGTTGTATCCCACTGCGCCAAGCCCCAGGAAAATAAAGGGCGTCCATCGGTTTTGCCCAACTTCTGGAACATATTTAAAGAAATTGAACTCCCCAATCAGGCTCAGTTCATTTAATTGCGTGGTGAAGCTAAGGTTACGAAGGCGTTGCTGGGCGTTGGGTGATTGGCTGTCTGCCCCACTGATCTGTCCGAAAGTATAGTTTAGTTTGGCAGATAAATACCCGTCGAAATTGCGTTGCACAAAAGCACCGACTGATCCGCCGCTTATTTTTACTGGATTGTTTGGATTGATATCGCCCATATAGCCCGAGCCGCCCCCAAAAATACCTACCTCCCAGGTTTGCTGGGCGCTAAGATTAAAGGATATAAATAAAAGGAGTAAAAAGCTTACAAATTTGGGCATCCATCAAAATTAATAATTGCGGGCATCCAATCCCCACAACAATTTGTTCCTTAACGTGGATAAATAACTTTCATTACTTAGCCTGATCAGATTTAATTTAAAGTCAGCCTTGCGGATGTAGAACTTCATTGACTTATCAATGATGGTGGTTCTTGAGTCGCACGACACCAGGTAATTGGCGCTTCGGCACTCCACATCAAAAGCAAGTACGCTGCTATCGGGTAATACGATGGGCCTTACATTAAGGTTATGAGGTGATATAGGAGTTACAACAATACTATTGGATTGCGGGAATATGATAGGGCCGCCACAGCTCAGCGAATAGGCTGTCGACCCTGTTGAAGTGGATATTATGATACCATCGCCCCAGTAAGTATTCAGGAATTCATCATCCAGGAAAGCGTGCATGGTGATCATCGCCGAGTCGTCGCGCTTATGGATAGTAATATCATTCAGGCAGAAGTTATCGCTGCCAAATATTTTCTTACCGTCGTCACAAGTGATCTCTAATAATTCCCGGCTGTCTATCGTAAAATCTTTGTTTACCACCGCATAAATAGCCGCTGCGATATCGTTCTTATTGACACTTGCCAGGAAACCAAGCCGCCCGAAATTGATGCCGATAACCGGAGTACCTGAGTTGCAGATCAGTGTCACCATATCCAGCAAAGTACCATCGCCGCCGAGGGTGATCAGCACGTCGATGTTTTTACGCAAAAACTCGGGATCCTTTAAGACTTTATATTTAACTTCCTTTATTTTTCCGTCCAGGAAGTCGGCCAACTGCTTGTGCAAGTATATCTCAACATTGTATTGACTGAGTACATCAAATACCTGCTGAATATAAGGTAGTACCGATTTATCGTTAAATGGCCTGCCGTAGATTGCTATTTTCATTGGGATATAATAATGAATATCGAATGTCGAATATTGAATTTCGAAGTGAACAATTATTTATTTCGACATTCATTATTCAAAATTCGGTGTTCGACATTCAAATATAGAACATGCAAATCTAAAGATTAAGGTAATTCATCAATGAATCGTAGCGATCATTTGAATTATCGTTATCGTCGCTGTGGTTAAATGTCGCTTTTACTTCGTATTCGTAGCGCATAAATGTGGCAACAATTGCCGAAATATCCACTTTATTTACTTTCAGGGTCACCTCCATTCGGGTCGAATCCGGGAACGTGCGTATGTAGGAACTTAGGATTTGGGCGTTGTCCGACTCAACGATCTGCGCCATATGGGCCAGTGAATTATTTTTATTACTGATCTCGAGTACGATAATACCGCCTGGATCTGAAACAGAAGTCAGCTTGGCAAAATATTCGGTAAGACTATTGATAGAAATCAGGCCCAGGTAATTCTTTTTAGCATCCAGAACCGGCACAATGCTCAGCTGCTGCTCATAAAACAGGCGTATCACATCATAAACATGCTGATCTTCTACCACATAAGGATTAACCAGCGACAATGCCAGCGAACCTATCGATACCTGATAGTCGGTCTCTTCTACCAAATCAGAATCTGAAATAAGGCCTAGAAATTGTTGCTCGTTTACAATTGGCAGATGCCTTATACGGAATTCCTGCATGCGCTCCATCACCTTCTGAATTGAATCAGAGGTGTGCACAGGTGGAATTGTATCCGATACCAGCTCAGTTGCAAGCATAACTTTAAACCTTAACTTTATATTTCTCTAAAAACGCTTTCAACAACCTGTTAAACTCTTCGGGATGCTCCATCATTGGTGCGTGCCCGCATTGGTCTATCCAGTGCAGCTCCGAATTTGGCAGCAACTGGTTAAACTCTTTTGCTACCTCAGGAGGCGTTATTTTATCATTTTTACCCCATATCAACGCTACAGGGATAGTTATCTTATGCAAATCTTTTGCCATGTTATGACGAATGGCTGATTTGGCCATCGCCAATATCCTGATTACCCGGTTACGATCGTTAATCGTTTGAAATACGTCGTCAACCAGCTCTTTGGTTGCTACATTAGGATCATAAAAAGTATATTCTACTTTTTCTTTCACAAAGTCATAGCTCTCGCGGCGTGGAAATGATCCCCCAAAAGCATTCTCATATAACCCCGAACTACCGGTAAGCACCAGCGATTTCACAGCCTCAGGATGATTGATGCAATAGATCAGGCTCACATGCCCACCCAGCGAGTTACCCAGTAAAGTAACGTCGGTAAGCCCCATGTGCGTTACAAAGCGGTGCACATGTTTAGCCAGTGTTTTTACCCCTGTAGTGAGCAGCGGCAGATCATATATTGGCAGGATAGGTATAACAACACGGTATTCCTTGCTAAATTCCCTTATCACAGCATCCCAGTTGCTTAGCGCGCCCATCAGGCCGTGCAGCAACAGCAATACTTCCCCTTCGCCCTCATCGATGTAACTAAAGCCATGTTCCTCTTTAAGCACGAAATCCATATAGGTGTATAAAAGTTAATTTTTAAAACAATGCCCCAAAAATCATCATAAGGGGTTAGTACAGTTTTATCCGCTATAAAAATAGCTTATTGAAATTGAGTTGCAACAATTATACAGATTAAATTATCCCAACAACTGTTTTACAACTTCAGATATCGTTTTACCATCCGCCTTTCCGGCCAATTCTTTATTCGCCGCACCCATTACCTTCCCCATATCTTTTACGGACGTGGCGCCCACACGGTTGATCAGGTCCTTCAAATAAGTTTCTATTTCGCCGCGGTCCATTTGCTTTGGCAAAAAACCTTCGATCACCTCCATTTCTTCTGCCTCTATTTTGTAAAGGTCCTCGCGGTTTTGCGCCTTATAGATGTCTGCTGATTCTTTACGTTGCTTGATCAGCTTTTGCAACACCTTAATCTCGGTTTCCTGCGATATCTCCTCAGAAGCCCCTTTTTCTGTACGCGCCAATAGCAATGCTGATTTGATAGCACGCAATCCCCGCAACCTGGCCTCCTGTTTGCCAAGCATAGCCTGCTTTATTTCCTGATCTATTTGAGTTATAAGTGACATCTCTGTTGTAATTAGCGAGTTAGTGAATTAGTGATTGAGTGAATTGTTAAATGGTTAAATGTTGATTGTGTTAAACCGTTAACTTTAACGACTACAACATCTACAACTACTATAACCAATGCGAATTCCCCCAATATTAGTAAATAAAAAACTTATTTTCCAATAGTTGGCTATTGAAATTAGTCCAAAAACCAAAATTGATTTTAGTATTTTTATTATAAATATACACAGATAACGCAATAACGAACTATTTAAGTTATTTGATTTTAAAGCCAGGGTATGTCTTTTTAAGATATTTTTACAGGTAGTTTACAATCCGAATGTGCAGATATGCGGATGTGCAGATGTGCGAATGAGTAGATATGCAGATAATTTTTTGATTTTGTAATATAAATGTGTTCCAAACTTGCGTGATATGTTTTTACCATCTGCACATCCGCATATCTGCACATCTACTCATTTGCACATCCGCTTATCTGCACACTATTTTCTGTAAATATTCACTGCATTTGCCTGAGCAGTGGGCATAATGGTTAATTCGTTGATATTGACATGCGCCGGGCGAGACACTGCGAACCAGATGGTTTCGGCTATATCGTTGGCTACAAGGGGTTCAAAACCATCGTACACTTTTTTGGCCCGTGCTTTATCACCCTTAAAGCGCACCTCTGAGAATTCGGTTTCCACAGCACCAGGGTGCACTGCCGTTACTTTTATTCCGTAAGGCAAAAGGTCAATCCGCATACCTTTGTTTAAGGCATCAACGGCGTGCTTGCTGGCGCAATATACGTTTCCATTGGGGTATACTTCCTTGCCCGCTATTGATCCAAGGTTGACAATATGCCCGTAACCGTTACCAATCATCCAGTTTGATACCACTTTGGTTACGTACAGCAGCCCTTTTACATTGGTATCAATCATGGTTTCCCAATCCTCGTAGCTTCCGTTTTGTATAGGGTCGAGCCCCTGGCTCAAGCCTGCGTTATTGATCAGCACGTTTATCTTTTTCCATTCATCAGGTAAAGCCTCCAATTGACTGATCACCTCCTCACGGTCGCGGACATCAAATACCGCGGTAAGCACCTTCACATTATACTCTTTCATAAGCTGCCCGGCTAACTTTTCCAGCCGGTCCGCACGCCGGCCAGTTATAATGATATCGTATCGTTCGCGGGCAAAAACATGGGCACAGGCCTCGCCGATCCCTGCGGTGGCACCAGTTATTAGTGTGATCTTTGACATAGGTGAGCAAATGTGGACTAAAGTAATTATTAATTTCAAAATGTAAGCAAACTCGCCTGACGTAAACGTCAGAAAATGTGCTTTTATAGTTTTAGTTAAAGATGTTTACTTGTTGATAATCAGCCTATTCAAAACACAAGCTAAAGGTGACGGTATGCAGCGAAAGTTTGTCGATTGGGTTAGCATAAGGGGTATTTTCTCGGTTTAACAAATTGCCCATTGAGTTGGATAATTTTATCTCAGGCGTCATTTTAAAGTATTCAAAATAGATGTCGCAACCCAGCCCTACTTCGTATGAGCCAAAGCCGCTTTTGTTGGTCAGCAAAGCGTTTATAGGATTAATATCCGGATGGTTTTTTTTTGCACCGATTGCCTCGGAGTATTTTACTCCAGCCATAATATATGCCCGGTAATTATCCACTCTGTCTGATTTTAGTTTGATCGCCACCGGGAACTCCACCATAGTAGCCTGCACGGGTTTGATCACATCTTGCGAAGCATCGGCATAATCATAGTAAACCGACCTATCTGCAAAAACCAACCCTGGTGTGGTTCGTGCCTCAAGGTGTTCATTAATACGGTAGCGGAATAAAAAACTCACCGCAAAGCCCGGCGAACCCTGGGAACCTATAGCTGTAAGCGGCTGGGTGGTATATCTTCTTAAATCCTGATCGTAATAGGGATCGCGCCAGTTGACTTTTTTATCGATCTTAAAATAACTGTTAATGTACTGAAAGGTAAACCCGAAGCTATAATCTTCCAGATCGGCATTGCCCCCCCACGCAGGAGCGCGCTGGGCAAAAAGCGTTTGTCCGCAGAAAAGAATAAAAATAATGGTCAGGTACCTGGTTTTATTCATACGCAATTGCTATCAGGCATAACGCCTATTTTACTCACCCCGACTACGCTACGCTGGTCGACCCTCTCTATGGCAAGCCACAAAGAGGGAATTTTAACTTAATATTTTCCTAAACCCTCTTTGCGCGTAGCGGAGAGAGGGTGGTCGAGCGAAGCAATGACCGGGTGAGTCTATTTAACGCCCGTGTATATTGAACAGATACCAAACGCTAACGGCCTGCATTTGGTATATTTAAAGCCTACCTTATCCATCAGATCGGTAAAGTTTTTCCCGTCCGGAAATGCCGCTACCGACTCGGGCAGGTAGGAATACGCTCTTGAATCCTTTGAAAAGAGCTTGCCGATACCAGGCGTAATATAGTTGAAATAAAAATTATACAACTGTTTTATGGGGAACGCCTTCGGTTTTGAAAACTCCAGCACCACCGCTTTCCCACCCGGCTTTAGTACACGTAAAATATCTGCCAAACCTTTCTCCAGGTTCTCAAAGTTACGCACGCCATAGGCCACAGTAACCGCATCGAACCCATCATCGCTGAAAGGCAGCTTTTCCGAATCACCCAGTTTTACTTCAAATTGATGGCTTAAGTTACGTTTGGCTATTTTCTCTTCGGCTACGTCGAGCATACCGCGCGAAATATCTACGCCGATTATTTTCTCGGGCTTTAGTGTCTTCAAAGCTTCAAAAGCAAAATCACCTGTCCCGGTTGCCACGTCCAATATCAGTTTAGGCTGGTCTTTCTTTAACTCGTTGATCGCCTTTTTGCGCCAGATGATATCGATACCCAGCGACATGAAATGGTTCAGGAAATCATAGGTTTTGGAGATATTGTTGAACATATCGGCCACCTGTTCCTTTTTGGTGCCCTGCTCTTCGGAATAAGGGATTACAGTTTTGCTCATCGCGGCAAAGATAGTTATTTGGTTGATTGAGTTGATTAAGTTGATTGGTTTGAATTGTTGGAAGGTTGGAAGGTTGCTTATAACGCAGAGAATTCCAGTTTGGGTAATGCTTGGCAAAAAAAATGTAGTCTTGGATAAACCTCGGGCAATAAATTTAAAAGATCAAATAATTAAATTCTTCTTACCTTGCCTGTAATTATCTAAATCATTAATGAAATTATTTTATCTGACTTTCTTATTTGTTCTAATTACCTATTCAGGATTCTCACAAAGTATTTCAAATCAACAAATTTGGACAAAAGAGTATGAACAATCGGTTTATAATTGGGCTGACAATTCACTAAACTTAGCATTTGAAAATGACTCTTTAAAAAATCAGTATTTGATGATTCTAGTACAGAAATTTAAAAGAGAATTGCCGGGGGGACTAAATTCAGTTTCTCCTGATAGCTTATCAAAAGTAGTGTTGAAGCTTGATAAAGAGTGTAAACAAGCAATAAACTACCAATATCTGAGAAAATGGACACCGGGATTTGAAGCCTTGCTAAGAAAATCTATTCATGACCGATTGAAAAGCTCACTACCTAAAAATGTAAAAGATGGGATGTGCAACTGTTTAATAATTCAGTATAAGAAAACCTACCCCAAAGGCATGCCCGGAGAAGTCCCTAATGACATAGGCGATAAATTGTCTGCACAATGTTTTTATGATGTTGTGCATAATAAGAAATATCAATAGTCTATCCCGCTCTGCCCGGGCCTCCAAAAGCAGGCCAGATCGGGAAAGCCGATTTTGTCTGACCACGATTTTTAAGATTAAAGGACAGTCACTATTATTTGGAATAAATAGCGATCATGACAATCTTTTAAATCCTCATAATCGTGTTCACTTCGCCAATGCCAATAACCCATGCATATCAAGCGAATGAGTAAACATGGTTAGTTCGCCGTTCTCGTCCTTTGGCCATTCTTCACGGGGCTTATCCCAGTACAATTCTACACCATTGCCGTCAGGATCATCCAGATAAATAGCCTCTGAAACCCCATGATCGGATGCGCCGCTAAGCGGGTATTTAGCATCGATGAGTCGTTGAACTGCAATAGCCAAATCCTTACGCTCGGGGTATAGTATAGCTGTGTGGAATAACCCCGGCGCGCTCGCCGGTGCTGGTGGTTGACCTTTGCTGTACCAGGTATTTAAACCGATATGATGATGATACCCTCCTGCCGAAATAAATGCTGCCTGACTACCATAGCGTGTTATCAATTCAAAACCAAGCAAACCGCAATAGAAATCAAGAGCACGCTGCAGGTCGCTCACCTTCAGGTGCACATGACCGATACGGGTATTTGCCGGAATGGTATAATTTTCCATTTTCTTATGTTGAAAGGTTGAAATGTTATACAAAGTTGCTGATAAACAGTGTAAACAATGTCATAAGACAATAATAAATGTTACAACATTCTTTTTAGTGATCGGTTAATCAGTTAACTAGTTATCAGGAATTTATAATTCCAAACTAGTCACTGGTTAACTAGTCACCAGTTAACTAATCTCTAATCTCCAATCAACTAATCTCTAATTCACTACCTTTGCCCCATGATTGTAAAATCTGCCGAATTCATTTGCAGTAATACGCAGGTATCTAAATTACCGCCACCGGTAAAGCCCGAGTATGCTTTTATCGGACGATCAAATGTAGGTAAATCGTCGCTCATTAATATGCTGACCGGCAAAAAGGGGTTGGCAAAAACATCGCAAACGCCTGGTAAGACGCAGCTCATTAACCACTTTTTAATTAATGATAACTGGTATATTGTCGACCTGCCAGGCTACGGTTATGCGCGCATCTCCAAAAACAAAAAGGAAGACTGGAACAAGTTTATCCGCACCTATCTCGACAAACGTGAGAGTTTGCAATGTGTGATGGTGCTGATCGACAGTCGGCTTGAGCCGCAAAAGATCGACCTGGAGTTTTGCAACTGGCTTGGCGAAAAGGGTTTGTCGTTTGTGTTGGTATTTACCAAAGCTGATAAGCAATCGTCCATCAAAACCGATCAGAACATAGCCAAATTCAAAAAGGCATTGTTGGCAACATTTGAAGAAGTTCCGCCTATATTTGTTACCTCGTCCGAGGCACAAAGCGGGCGCGACGAAGTGCTTGGTTTTATTGATGAAGTGAACGGGAGTTTTGTAGTGCCGGAATATCTGAAGAGTTAAATATCGAACACCGAATTTTGAATAATGAATGATGAAGTAATTTTTACAACTTCGAAATTCAAAATTCGACATTCGATATTCATTATTAAAATACACATGAAAAAGTATTTATCCTTAGTCACCTTTACGCATACCATATTTGCGATGCCGTTTGCATTTATCGGCTTCTTTTTGGCTGTGACCACCACTTCGGCACATTTCGACTGGCTGAAACTGGTGCTGATGGTGTTGTGTATGGTGTTTGCACGCAACTCTGCAATGGCTTTTAACCGTTACCTCGACAGAAACATCGACGCAAAAAACCCAAGGACACAGAAACGGGATATCCCGGCAGGGCGCATTAGTCCGGCTGCGGCATTAACCTTTACGCTGATCAACTGCGCGTTGTTTATTACTGCAACCTGGTTCATCAACCCGCTTTGTTTTTATCTATCACCGGTTGCATTATTGGTAGTTTTAGGTTACAGCGCCACCAAACGGTTTACGGCGCTGTGCCATATGGTATTGGGTTTAGGCCTGTCCCTCGCCCCTATCGGAGCGTATTTAGTTGTAACGGGACAGTTTGCCTTATTGCCTATATTCTTTTCGTTATCGGTATTATGCTGGGTAAGCGGTTTTGATATTATCTATGCCTTGCAGGATGAAGATTTCGACCGTACCGAAAACCTGCACTCTATCCCGGCGTGGATGGGTAAGGTAAATGCTTTGAGATTATCGACCTTTTTACATGTGTTATCGGCAGCATTTATCATAACACCTGTATTTATTTATCATAGTGGTTTTGGTTGGCCTTATTATATCGGCATTGTATTCTTCTGCTCGATGCTGATCTACCAGCACCGCCTGGTAAAACCAAATGATCTGAGCAGGGTAAACTTCGCTTTCATGACTACTAATGGGATCGCCAGCGTGGTGTTTGCAGTGTTTTTCCTGTTAGATAGGCTGTGGATAAGGTAATTTGATTTCGAATTTCGAATGTTCAATTTCGAATTTGTTATCTTTATCAGATGGATACGTCTACCGCATTGCAAATCTTTAGGGAGAACCTGAAAAAATACGTCGATTTTAATGAGGCTGAGTGGATATTGTTCAGTCAGCACCTGAGCTTTGCTAAATTGAAGAAGAAACATTACTTCGCAGAGGCGGACAAGGTTTGCAACAAAGTAGGCTTCATTGTCAAAGGTTCTGTAAGATATTTTCAATTCAAAGACGGCGAGGATATTACCGGTTATTTCAGCTTTGAGAACGAGTTTACAAGCTCCTACAAGAGCTATCTTATGGGAACACCCAGCCATGTTTACATACAGGCATTGGAGGATACTCTACTCATCACCTTCACCAGAAAGGACATGGACGAAATGCTGAACGACCCAATGCTGGCCTATAAAATGGAACGCTTTGGCCGCCTCATAGCTGAACAGTACTTATGTTGTTATGAGGACAGGGTAACTTCCTTCGTCACCCAATCGCCCGAGGAACGCTATCTACAGTTATTAAGCACCGGCAGGGAAATATTGCAGCGTATGCCCCAGCACTACATCGCCAATTATCTCGGCATTACTCCCGTTTCGCTTTCGAGGATCAGGAAGAGGATATTAGAAACAGTTCGTTAATTTCGAATTTATTAAACAAGCAAAGTAAATTCGAAATCCCAAATCCGAAATTCGAAATCCCTTGTTTTCTTATCTTTTGTTAACGTTTTAGGTAACATGGCCCCGCTACATTTGTCTCAATCAAAACGAAAAAAATTATGCATACCATATTAGGAGCCGGCGGACCAGTAGCCAATGCACTTGCCCGCGAATTAGCAAACAACAACCAAACAATCCGTTTGGTGAGCCGCAAACCCATTCAGCCATCAACCCCAAACACCACCTGGCAAAAGGCCGACCTGTTAAACTATAACGAACTGCTTGCTGCTGTTAAAGGTTCAAGTGTTATTTATTTAACTGCCGGACTGGTGTATGATATAAAGGTTTGGCAACAGCAATGGCCTGTCATTATGCAGAACTTTATTAACCTGGGTAAAGAAACCGGTGCACGACTGATCTTCTTCGACAATGTATATTCCTACGGACTGGTTAACGGCCCAATGCTAGAGACAACTCCTTATAACCCCGCCAGCAAAAAAGGCGAGGTCAGGGCTAAAATAGCCACCCAATTTATGGACGAAGCAAAGGCAGGCAACATTACTGGCACCATTGCCCGTGGTGCCGACTTCTACGGGACACACAACCTGAACAGCTTTATAGATATCATGGTGCTGGACAAATTCTCTAAAAAGCAAGGCGCTCAATGGATAGGCAACCCCAATAAGCTGCACAATTTCAGCTTTATCCCGGATATGGGTAAAGGCATGTTCCTGCTGGGACAAAACCCCAGCAGCGACAACCAGATATGGCACATGCCTACCGCAGCACCCACAACCGGTAAGCAATTCGTTGAACTTGCAGCGGGGATTTATGGTGTTCCATCCAAATTCATGGCGGTAAACAAATTTATGCTGTGGTCATTCGGCCTGTTCAAAAAAGTAGTGATGGGCACTGTGGAAATGTATTATCAGTACGATCATGATTATATCTTCAACTCCGATAAGTTTGAGAAGGCCTTTAATTTCAAACCCACCTCTTATGCCGATGGGATTAAGCTGATGTCGGAGACGTTGTATAAGAAATCCTGAGTCGGGAAGTCAGAAAGTCCGCATAAGTCCGGAAGTTCGAAGGATGCAGGTGTCCCGGTCTGTCCCGCTTGTGTCGGAGCTAACGTTCTCAAAAAGCGGGACAGACGGGACAATATACTCTCCACGCGTCATTACTGTGAGAAACGAAGCAATCTCTACTTAGGACATTCATGGAGCAGAGCTTTTTGCTGAACGTACCTTAACAAATTCATATTCCCTGATCTGCATAGCAAAGAGATGGCTTCGTTCCTCGCCATGACGATTGGGGTTTCTTGTTTATTTCTGACACCCAACTTACAACTTTCCGTACTCCACTCTTTCCGACATGCAGACTAATTCGCACATTTGCACATACGCACATCTGCACATTAAACATCATGATACATAAGAAAACCAGAACATACATACCGCAGAACCTTGAAATCAAATGGGAAAATCTGAAGCCGATTTTCAAGGAACTGACCAAGCGCCCCATTAACTCAGTTGAGGAACTGGAGCATTGGCTGCACGACCGTAGCGAGCTGGAAGCCGCTTTGGAAGAAGATTTTGCCTGGCGTTATATCCGCATGACCTGCGATACAACCAACGAAGACCTGCTGCAAAAATTTCAATATTTCGCTACCGAGATCGAACCTAAAATTGCTCCTTACAGTAATGAACTAAACAAAAAATTGGTGGGCAGTGAATATGCTGATCAACTCGATAAACAAAAATATTTTATCTACGTGCGTGGCGTAAAAAAGGCGCTGGAACTGTTTAGGGAAGAGAATATCCCTATCCTGACCGAAATACAGGTTGAACAACAAAAATACCAATCGATCACCGGCTCCATGTCTGTTCATATTGATGACAAAGAGTTCACTTTAGAACAAGCTGCCGTTCGTTTAAAAGATACTGATCGTAGCAAGCGTAAGGAGGCTTGGGAGAAGATCACCGCCCGTCGCTTACAGGAAAAGGAATCCTTAAATCAATTATTTGATGTCCTGCGTGTCTTACGGCATAAGGTGGCTTTAAATGCCGGTTTCGAAAACTTCAGGGATTACATGTTCCAGGCATTGGGACGTTTCGATTATACGCCACAGGATTGCTATGAATTTCATGAAGCTATCCAAAAAGAGATCGTACCAATCCTGCACGAGCAGGCCGAAAAACGCAAAAGAGCATTAGGTTTAGATCAACTGGAACCATGGGATTTGGACGTAGATATATCCGGCAAGGCAGCCTTAAAACCTTTTCAGAATGGTAACGAGTTGATCGAGAAATCTATCCAATGCTTTAGTAATATCAGTCGTTATTTGGGTGAACGGCTGGAGATCATGAAAGACAACCAACTGTTTGATGTAGAAAGCCGCAAGGGTAAAGCTCCGGGTGGCTATAACTATCCACTTGCTGAAACTGGTGCGCCATTCATTTTCATGAACTCAGCCAACACCTTCCGTGACCTGACCACGATGGTTCACGAAGGCGGCCACGCGGTGCATACTTTCCTTACTGCAGACTTGGAATTGAATGATTTTAAACATTGTCCATCGGAAGTTGCAGAATTGGCCTCTATGTCGATGGAGTTGATCTCAATGGACAATTGGGACGTGTATTTTGATAACGAAGAAGACCTGAAACGCGCCAAACGCGATCAGCTTTTTGACGTATTGAAAACCTTGCCGTGGGTAGCCATTGTCGATCAGTTTCAACACTGGATCTACACCAATCCAGATCATACCGATGATCAACGTACCGAAGCATGGGTACAAATATT
>JAFAKI010000315.1 GCA_019235595.1 Mucilaginibacter sp.
TCGGTACAAACTGTAAATAATTTTGAGGTTGTAAGAGTAAAGGATTTGCACGAGCGTGTTCAAACAAGCTTCAGCCAGTTGTGGTATGTGATATTTTATGTGATCGCGATGGGGGCCGTATCGTTCCACCTCAAGCATGGTTTCCAGAGCGCATTCCGCACATTGGGTTGGGTGCACCGCAAGTACACGCCGATAGTTGAGTTTATTGGTACATGGCTGTTTGCAGTAATCATTCCGTTATTGTTTGCCCTGATGCCGGTGGTGTATTATTTTACTAAAAGTTGATTAAGTTGGACTAAGTTGATTGAGTTGGATTAAGTTAGATTAGGTTGAATAAGTTGGATTGAGTATATCAGAAGAAAAACTCAATCAACCCAATCAACTCAATCAACCACTTAACTAAAGCATCAACTACTAAATAAATAGAACAATGATTTTAGATGCTAAAATTCCAGCAGGCCCATTAGCCGAAAAATGGAGTACGCATAAGTTTAACCTTAAGCTGGTTAACCCTGCCAACAAACGTAAATACGATGTGATTGTGGTGGGAACCGGTCTGGCAGGTGGTGCAGCTGCTGCTTCGCTGGCCGAGCTGGGTTATAATGTAAAAGCATTTTGCTTCCAGGACAGCCCTCGTCGTGCGCATTCAATCGCAGCGCAGGGTGGTATCAATGCAGCAAAAAATTACCGTAACGATGGTGACAGCGTTTACCGTCTGTTTTACGATACCATAAAAGGCGGTGATTACCGCGCCCGTGAAGGAAATGTTTACCGCCTTGCAGAGGTATCGGTAAATATCATCGACCAGTGCGTGGCACAAGGCGTTCCTTTTGCACGCGAATACGGCGGTTTATTGGATAACCGTTCATTTGGTGGTGCGCAGGTATCGCGTACGTTCTATGCCCGTGGTCAAACGGGACAGCAATTATTATTGGGTGCCTACTCCGCCTTGAATCGCCAGATCAATGCCGGCAAGGTAAAAATGTACACCCGTACCGAAATGCTGGATGTGGTAATTGTCGACGGTAAAGCCCAGGGCATCGTGACCCGTAACCTGGAGACCGGCAAGATCGAAACACATTCAGGTCACGCAGTATTACTGTGCACCGGTGGTTATGGTAACGTGTTTTATCTGTCTACCAACGCGATGGGCTGTAACGTAACTGCGGCCTGGAGAGCTCACAAGCGTGGCGCTTTCTTCGGCAACCCTTGTTATACCCAAATTCACCCGACTTGTATTCCTGTAACCGGCGATCATCAATCTAAGTTGACCTTGATGTCGGAATCTTTGCGTAACGATGGCCGTGTTTGGGCGCCAAAAACGGTAGAGCTTGCTCAGAAGTTGCGCAAGGGTGAACTGAAAGTAACTGATTTAAAAGAAGAAGACAGGGATTACTTCCTGGAAAGAAAATATCCGTCATTCGGTAACCTGGTACCACGCGACGTTGCTTCTCGCAATGGTAAGGAAATGGTTGACGAAGGTCGTGGAGTTGGTAGTACAGGTGTGGCAGTGTTTCTCGATTTTGCTGACGCGATCAAGCGCCTGGGCGAAGATGCGGTGAGGGCAAAATATGGTAATCTCTTCGACATGTACTACCAGATCACCAATGAGGATCCATATAAACAGCCAATGCGCATTTATCCTGCTGTGCACTACACTATGGGTGGCCTTTGGGTTGACTATAACCTGATGACTAACGTAGATGGCCTATATGCATTGGGTGAGGCTAACTTCTCTGATCATGGTGCAAACCGCCTGGGTGCATCTGCATTGATGCAAGGCCTGGCTGATGGTTATTTTGTGATCCCTTATACTATTGGTGATTACCTGGCTAAGATCGGTCCGAAGCCTGTTGATACCAAGCATCCCGCGTTTGAGCAAACCAAAAAGGATGTTGAAGAACGCGTTAAAAAGCTATTGGCTCTAAGAGGCAATAAAACTGTCGACGAGTATCACCGCGAACTGGGCCACATTATGTGGGAATATTGCGGTATGGCGCGTAACGAAGAAGGCCTGAAAAAAGCTAAAGGTTTGATACAAAACCTGCGTGCTGACTTCTGGAAAAATGCCATCGTATTAGGTGAAAATGAGGAGCTGAACCAGTCGCTCGAAAAAGCCGGGCGTGTAGCAGATTTCCTTGAACTGGGTGAGCTAATGGTTGATGACGCCCTGATGCGCAAGGAATCATGCGGCGGCCACTTCAGGGTAGAATCGCAAACACCAGAAGGTGAAGCGCTGAGGGACGACGAACACTTTGCTTTCGTATCAGCCTGGGAATACAAAGGCGACAATCAGCCTGAGGAATTGCATAAAGAAGAACTGGTATTTGAGAATGTTCATTTAACACAACGGAGTTATAAATAATAGAAGCAAGAACCAAGAGTCAAGAATCAAGAAAAAGTCTTGGTTCCTGATTCTTGACTCCTGGCTCTTAACCTTAAAATAAGAAAATGAGTGCAAACGGAATGAACCTGACGCTGAAAGTATGGCGCCAAAAGAATGCGCAAACAGCGGGTAAATTTGTGACTTATAAAGCCGAAAGTATTTCGCCGGATATGTCTTTCCTCGAGATGCTGGATGTGGTGAATGAAAGCCTGGTGCATAAAGGCGAAGATCCGATCTATTTCGATCACGACTGCCGTGAAGGTATTTGCGGTATGTGCTCATTGTATATCAATGGACACCCACACGGACCAAAGCGCGCTATCACCACTTGCCAGTTGCATATGCGCAGCTTTCACGACGGGCAAACTATTACGATTGAGCCATGGCGTGCTGCACCGTTCCCGGTAATAAAAGATTTGGCAGTGGATCGCACGGCTTTCGACCGTATACAACAAGCAGGGGGCTATGTATCTGTAAATACTGGTGGCGTACCTGATGCTAACGAAATTCCAATCCCTAAAGTAATTGCTGACGAGGCTTTCAACTCAGCTACCTGCATTGGTTGCGGTGCTTGCGTTGCTGCATGTAAAAATGCATCGGCTATGCTGTTCGTATCGGCTAAGGTATCACAATTGGGTATGTTGCCACAAGGTCAGCCGGAGCGTTACCGTCGTGTACAATCAATGGTGGCACAAATGGATGAAGAAGGATTTGGCAGCTGTACCAATACCGGCGCTTGCGAAGCGGAATGTCCAAAGGAAATTAAGCTAACCAACATTGCGCGCATGAACAATGATTACTTCAGCGCCAAACTGTTCAGGCAGGAAGAACTGCATGAGCAGTCGCATGGGGAATAAAGAAATTCGCTTATATATTTTACTGACCTTTCAGACCTTACTGGAAGGTCTTTTATTTTATATAAATCTTGCCAGCATTACTTACTGCAGGGCTTAATGTTGTAGCAACGCCATTTTTCCAAATGGTTGCCTCTGGATAAAACGGGGTTTTAGATATCGTTCCAACTACATAAATATCATTTCCCGCAACTACAATATCGTTACAATTGGACTCAATTGAAGAAAGATGAGTTGCAATACCATTTTTCCATACTGTTGCTACAGTTTCGCCATTAAACTTTTCAAACCCGGCAACATATATATCACCGCCTGAAACATATATGGCGTTGCAGCTTGAAATCTGTGAGGAAAGAAAGGTTTCAATACCGTTTTTCCAATAGACAGCATATTGGGCAAACCCATCGTTTTCAATGCCACATACATAAACGTTGTTGCCGTCTACATAAATTCCCGTTGAAATAACTCCAATAGCGCTGCTTAATTTGATAGCTGTGCCATTTCTATAATAGGTTGCGTAATTCGCGCCATTATCTCCATCAGTACCCGCAGAATATATACCATCAGGTGCAATAAACAGATTATCAATTTCTGCAGCAGAGCCACCAAATTCAGTTGGCTTTCCATTTTTCCATAGTACAGCATTGTTTGGCGTCGAATAAATTGCGTACCCAACATGACCGCCGCCAATATAAATGTCTGTTCCGGACGCAACTATTGAAGTAGCGTCTGTCGCAAGGCCGTGCGGCCTTTGCAACGTATCTATAATACCATTTTTCCAATAAACCGGAGTATTTGATATATTAACCCCAGCACATATACCAGATATATATAGATCATTCCCGGAAAACGTTATGCCCGTTGCATAACCAACGGTGAATTTCAATGTGGAGTATGTTGTTGTTAGCGATGTCTCAACACCGTTTTTCCAGTAGACGGGCTGATTGTTATCGTTTCCGATAACATAAATATCATGGCTTTGAACAGGCTTTTCGTTATTGCTCTTTTTGCAGGAGATTAATGTAAATAACGCAAAAACAAATGCGACGTTTAATAAAAGGTTTAGTTTCATTGAAGTAAATATACGATTTATTCTTTGGGATCGTCCACACCTTTTTAATCCTCCGCTCTATGCTTCTTATAACTCAGCCATATATAAAACGGCACACCCGCCATCAGGAATAAAAAGCCATAAAATACAGTTTGCGCGCCTGAGCCGTATATTTCCCACAGTGAATAAACAAAAGCAAGTAAACCAAGTGCGATCACGCTTGTGAGGCTGGCCTTGTGCAAGGCATTCTTTTTAGTGCCAAGTATGATATACGAGGATGCAGATAGCAGGTAAGGTATCAGGATACTCAACGTAGCCAACAGCAACAAGAATTTGAATTGCTCAACCAGGCCCTTAGTGTAGTTCATCAACAAAAGCAAAGTAGTCATGCTACTGCTGATGGCCATACCTATGGCAGGCGCCCCTTTTTTATTGAGGCGACCAAATACGCCGGGGAACAATTTATCCTTCGCAACAGCATAAGGTAACTGGCCCTGTAGCAGTGTCCAGCCATTTAAAGCCCCGAAAGCTGCAATGGCCACTCCAGCACTAACCAGGTAACGGGCTGCAGGTCCGTAAATGATAGCAGCAGCATCTGCATAAGGTGTGGCCGACTGTTGTAGCTGCGTGGCAGGAATAATTCCCATGATACTTATACTGCCTAATAGGTACACAACGGTCGAGATCAACATGCCAAGCATAGTCGCACGGGATACCGTTTTTTCAGAATGCTCAGTACTGCCTGCCGGAATGGTGGCGCTTTCAATACCCACAAATGCAAACATGGTCATGGTGGCCGTAAGGGTTATAACCGAAAAAACTGGCTTTCCGCTCAAATTGAATGGATGAAAATTTTGCGTTTTTAAAAAGAATAAGCCACCAACTGATATTAAAACAAGGGGCAACAATTTGAGAATAGTCGTGATCAGCTGAAACCTGCCCGATAATGCTACGCCGCGTGAGTTGACCCAGGTAATAATCCAGATGGATGCCAGGCCTGTGAGTATGGCCGCTTCAGTATTGGTTGACAACACAGGAAAGAACACACTCATTCCGCTGATGAAAGCGATAACGATAGCCGCATTAGCGCCACAATTGGCCAGCCAATATCCCCATGCTACCAGGAAGCCTGCAAAGTCGCCAAAACCTGCACGGGTATACACATAAGGTCCACCCGTAGCATTCGGTACCAGCTTACTGAGATTTGCAAAAACTTTAGCCAGGAAAAAGGAACCAATTGCCGAAAACAACCAGCCTAACAGCCCAATGCCACCAAAGGCGGCCATTGCGGCCGGCATCAGGAAAACGCCAGAGCCGATCATATTGCCTACTACAAGCGAAGTGCTTGTCCACAAACCTAATTTGCTGGATTCTTTATTACCGGTCATTAACTGTGAGGTTGAAACAAAGCTAATATACTAAATGTATTAGATGGACGCCCATAGCAGCATTGCCATAGGTCGCTTTTGTAAATCTTCAGCATTTGAAAAACAACGTCTTTAGTTCTGGTTTTTCGTATTAGATTAAGAAAATACAAATAAAATGACGTCAATTTTTGCTATTATATCACATATATATTATTAAAATGGTATATTTTAAAGCTTAATTGATAATAAATTCATATATTAAATTAATTTTTTATGAAAATTTATTAAAATTCATTTGTTTTTTTGATAAAATACTTCATAAATTACATTTTCTTAAAAATAACTGATCAATTTACAACACATTAGTCGGAAAGTTATGCAAGAATCAGCTTATTTTAGTCAATATAATCCCATTAAGGGCGTTTGGGACGAAATGTATGGCGAGAATAATATTCGCGACCATTACAGCAAAGTGATCGACTATTTGTCGAGGGAATCGGCTGAAGACCTGGCGAGGAAGGAAGAGTTGGCCAAAAGGCTATTCATGAGCCAGGGCATTACCTTTACGGTTTACAGCAGCGGCGAGGGCATTGAGAAGATATTCCCGTTTGATATTATTCCGCGGATCATTACCGTAGACGAATGGGCTTTTGTTGAGAAAGGTATCAAGCAACGCCTTAATGCGCTCAATCTGTTCCTGAAGGACGTTTATAATAATCAATTTATCGTAAAGGATGGCATCGTGCCAATCGATATTATTTATTCTTGTCCGCATTTTTTGAGGGAAATGTACCAATTAGAGGTGCCTTATGATATCTATGTTCACATTGCCGGCATCGACCTGATACGCGATCATGACGGTACATTTTATGTACTGGAGGACAACCTGCGCACGCCATCAGGTGTAAGTTATATGCTGGAGAACAGGGAAATCACCAAACGTTTGTTCCCTGATCTGCTGCCCCAATGCTGCGTACGAAGTGTGACGGAATATCCAAACATCCTCTATAAAAACCTGCTTTCGTTGTCGCCAAGACAGATCAGCAACCCGACTATCGTTTTACTAAGCCCAGGCATTTATAATTCAGCCTATTTTGAGCACACTACATTGGCCAGGTTAATGGGTGTTGAATTGGTAGAAGGGCGAGACCTGGTGGTGAAGAATCAAAAGGTGTATATGAAAACTACCGTTGGTTTGCAGCAGGTGGATGTGATCTATCGCCGGGTGGATGACGACTATCTCGACCCATTGGTGTTTAATCCGTCAAGTATTTTAGGCGTGGCAGGCATTATGGGCGCCTACCGCACCGGTAATGTGGCCATAGTGAATGCCATTGGTAATGGTGTGGCTGATGACAAGGCAGTATATGCTTATGTGCCGGAGATGATCAAATATTACCTGAACGAAGAACCGATATTAAAGAATGTTCCAACTTTTCAGCTGAGCAATATCGATGAGCGCCAGTATGTGTTTGGTAACATCAATAAAATGGTTGTGAAAAAAACCAACGGAAGCGGGGGTTATGGTATGCTGATGGGCCATGCGTCAACAGATGAGGAGATAGATGATTACAAGAAAGAAATATTAAAAGACCCACGCAATTTTATTGCCCAGCCTACTATCAGCCTGTCAGCAGCGCCTTGTTACATGCAAGGGGGCTTGCATCCACGCAGAATCGATCTTAGGCCTTACGCTTTGTGCGGACCGGAGGGGATTGAGATTGTTCCGGGTGGTTTGACCCGTGTGGCCCTGAAAGAGGGTTCGCTGGTGGTGAACAGTTCGCAGGGCGGCGGAAGTAAAGATACGTGGGTCTTAGCTTGAGGCATTTGATTAATTTAAACAAAACTAAAATATCGAACATCGAATTTTGAATAATGAACACCGAAATTTCGCTTTCATCACTTCGAAATTCTGTATTCAGCATTCGATATTCGTTATTAAAACTAAAACATGTTAAGTAGGGTAGCAGCAAGTTTATATTGGTTAAGCCGTTATGTGGAGCGCAGTGATGGTATTTTGCGTATGCTCAAGATCAATTATGCCTCGTCGCAGGATACGGTGCAGGAGTTTACCTGGGAACCCGTGATCCGTATTTTTGCTGGGCATGATGAAGAAACACAAAAATTAGGTAATGATAGCCGCGCGGTAATGCGTTATATGGTTTCGGCAAAAAATAACCCAAATTCAATTCTGAATATTATAACCTTTGCCCGTGAAAACGCACGTAGCGTCCAGGAGCATATCACAAAAGATCTCTGGCAATGTCTGAATGAATATTATCATACCGTAAAGGATACCCGCATAGACAATGCCCTGAAAAAGGACGACCCTGTGAGCGTGCTGGATATACTTATTAAACAGGTGATGCTTTATTATGGTACGGTGGAGATAACAATGGAGCGCGGCGAGGGCCGTAGTTACATGAACATTGGCAAATATTTGGAACGGGGTATACAGTCGGTAGATATTTTAGATACCAAATTCGGCTCGATAGACGGTAATCCCGACCTGCTTACTGATACCACTTACTGGAAACACCTGCTGTTATCGTTGGGAGGCTATGAGTTATATCTTAAAAAGTACCGTGAGGGCTTTGAGGCAGAAAACGTCTTAGAGCAAGTGGTTTTGAACAATGATTTCCCGCGTTCGGTGATCTATTCGGTCAATCACATCCAACGATATTTTGACCGGCTCAAGAATGACAGCAATATCGATGATTACCGCGAACTTTCATTCTTTATAGGGAGATTACAAAGCAATATCAAATACAGTTCGGTTAAAACGATAAAAGAAGAAGGTCTGCATACTTTTTTAACGCAAATACGCAGCCAGTTGTATGGTATTGGTGATGCATTAAATAATCATTACTTTGCCAATTCCTGATTAATAAACCTATTGAGCCACTATTATGCCCGAGTTTAAAATTCAACATTTAACCAAATACACTTACCCCGCACCTGTTCGCGACAGTGCCAACCAGATTATTCTTTACCCCATACAGGATGATTACCAGGAAGTAATCAAGCAGGAAATACACATCAGTGGCGACCCGGTAATTGACACTTTTATTGATTACTATGGAAACAAAGTAGGCAGTTTCACCTATAGTGAACCCCATTCAACCCTGTTGATCAATTCAAAAATATTGGTTCAGACCAAATACAGACCATTGCCCGGCAACGACATTTTCCCTGCGCAACAGTGGCAAGACCTGGAAAAGCTCCGTTACATGGTGCCTTTTATAGATTTTTTGAGGCTGGAATATTTTGATGGTTTTGACGATCTGAAAGCATTGGTTGAGGCTGAAAAATCAAAAGACGATACCCCTTACCAGGCCGTGCTGCGCTTTTCGCGTTATGTTTATGATAATTTCCAATACATAAAAGGTGTCACTTCGGTAGAAACTACCATGGATGAGATATGGAAACTAAAAGCCGGCGTTTGCCAGGATTTCGCACATATCCTGACCTTGATGCTTAGATTAGTAGGCATACCGGCACGTTATGTAAGTGGCTACATCTGCACGCATCATAGTGCTACTATGCGCGGCGAAGGGGCCACACACGCTTGGGCCGAAGCTTATATCCCGGATTACGGTTGGCTGGGCATCGACCCTACCAATAACTGCATTGCAAATGAAGCCCATATTCGTTTGGCCGTAGGCCGTAACTTTTCGGATTGCTCCCCTGTAAAGGGTGTTTACAAGGGCGCATCAGATCACCGACTTGATGTTTCGGTAGCAGTTGGGTACGAAGACGACACCCCCTCCATGCATCAGCCCGGGGAGTTTATTGAAGCACCCGAGCACAAGCCGATGACCACGTTCCCAAAAAATAGTTACCAGCGCTACATGGAAATGCTCCAGCAGCAGCAACAACAGCAGCAATAAGAATTAAGCTTTTTTAGCGGATGCTTTTTTAACAGTAGCTATTAAGTTAGATATTGTAGGGGCCTTCTCAAACGCTTTAACCAAAGTACCTTTATTGTCATACACTGCAATATATGGGGTCGAGGTTACCTGGTAGTATTTTTGAACAAATTGAGTATGTCCTTCCGTTCCTACTATAAAGTTATGGTATTTCGCCAGATCAAAATCACGATTGAAATCCTTGATCATTTTCAGCATGCTGTACTCGGTAAAAGTTATCATGACAATCTGAGCATTGCTAAACTCCTTCATTTTGGGCTTCATTTCGTACATCATGTGCTGGCAATGGCCACAATCAGGCGAAAAATAAATGATCATCACCGGCTTATCTTTCTTCAGATCTGTATAGCTGAAATAGGTGCTGTCGGCTTTTAATATTTTAAAATGGGGGATATGTTCAATATCGGGTTTAGTTTGCGCCTGTGTGCATCCTGCAACAATAATCAGGCTTAAGATCAGAGCTAATTTTTTCATTGGAGATAAATGTACTGTTTTTATCATTCTGAGGTTGGATGTTAGCATAAATTTACAAAGAATCACCCGTTTGCTTCAAGCAATTCTATCTGCCAGGCAATATGCTCCTCTGTTATCGGGTATAACGCCCCATTCCGGATGGTCTGATACACTGCTTCGAACAATTGGATATATTGACCTTTATAGGATCGAACCAATTCTATATTCTTCTGATTATTCTCGTCAAAAGTAACCAATTCGCCTTCACTACCTTCCGGTTCAATTCCATAAACAGGATCGGTCGGCAGAATGCTTTTATCTAATTGGGCCTCCTGTACATCTACCCTATCTTTAATATAACTTCCTAATGTACCATGCACCACAAATGAAGGTGTCGGCTGGGCGATGAGCAGACCCGATGTAAGATATACATTTAACTGATCAGGATATGATAGATGAAAATGAAAATAATCATCCACCTGAGAACCTTCGCGATAAGTGGCTGTAGTTTTAATAAATTTCAACGGCCGCCCGAAAAGGCTGATCGCCTGGTCGATCAAATGCGGACCAAGATCGTAGGCCAAACCATTCGGATGCATGCTTTTGGTTTCTTTAAATTGCTTCGGGCTTAACGTTGTTTTATATCTGTCGAACCTGAAATGTACTTCGATCAATTGTCCCAAGCGGCCGCTTTCTACTACTTCTTTAACCGACAAAAAATCGCTGTCCCAACGGCGGTTTTGGTACACCATCAAATGCTTTTTCATCCCCCTCGCCAGATCATACAATTCCTTCACCTC
>JAFAKI010000300.1 GCA_019235595.1 Mucilaginibacter sp.
AAACTGTGGATAATTGAACGGATTTGCCGAACTTGGCGCAGGATAACTCCCATCAGGGTTTTGATAAGGTGGAACATTATGTTTCGCAACAAGGTCACGCATAATTTCATTCCATCTTAAAACAGCGCCCGCACTCCAGTATTTAATTATTGCCCTTTGATCATCGGTCAGACTGCGCTGATAGCCTTTTATTTCGTTCAGATCAGCTACATAAGCCGGCGAGGTTGTCGCGTCCGGTGCAGCGACTGTAAATACCGTTGGATCGGTAATCAATACCGGTTTCCAGGTATCTGCATTCAAATCAAGGCTGGTCGGGGCCAATGATGGATACTGATCCACACGGCTAATAATATCCTTTTTGCATGACGAAAGCGAAGAAGCAATCACCGCAATTGAAAGGATGGCTGAAATATTTTGTATAATTTTTTTCATTGTCGTTAGTTTTTAAAGCTGTCTTTATCCTGAACCGTTTTCTGTTTTGACAAACCGAATATGTAGGTAATACCACCATGAATCATATTACTTTGTCCTACGTTTCTTCCCGCTACCACGTAATCGTCTCCGGCCGAGAATTCAAGACCGTAAAAAGATTTTAGACGATACCTTATGTTTCCCCCAACGCTGCTCATATTCATTCGGTTACTTGGAAAAGGCATATCGTTTTTACGGATATCAAAGCCCCCTAATGAAGTACTGATATCGGCAATTCCTTCAACAATCAGGTATTTACTGCGGTATCCGGCCCTGAAATTATAGTCAGACATGTTTGGCAGTTCCACCTGGTTACTGTATATCAGTTGGGTTGTATAGTACGAGGTACGATCAATGGTGATATTGCTTCTTGTCATATATGCACCTGAACCTGTAAAAAAGGCTTTGCCGTAAGTGTAATCAATAACCGCACGCGCAGTAAAGTCTTTACTATGCGAGCCCAAAGCCAACGGTAGAAAATCGGCCTGGTAATCAGACAATGGAATTGACCCGGTTAAGCTGGCAAATAACGATAAGTTGCCATATGCTGTTTTTAATCTGTACCCTCTCCATTTTAAATTAATGGAGATATCCTGGAAGCCCTTTTGGCTTTGCAGAGTTCCAGCCGAAGCATTGGTGGTAATATAAGGCACACCAACCGTTGCAATCAGGTCATTAGTAATACCATAGGTAGCCATAAGGGAATACATATTGGTAGTTACTTTGCCAATATTTCCATTGTTGCGTTTAAAAGTACCTTCCCAGTAGTCAGTCCAGCTGGATGTGCTGAACATCGGTCCGGCACAAATGTAATTTTTGGGGATCATGATCCCGTCGTTCTCCATTTGTGCCGATGCTTGTTGCAGAGAAGCGCACAAGCAGCCGACAATGGCGATGAATTTGCAATAATGCGTGAGTAAATGTTTCATCATGAATTTATGTCAATAGTTAATTAGTTAATAAGCTAATAGGTGATGCAGGGTCATATGCGCATCCTATAAAGAATGACGCAATAGATTAGAGGAAAAGCAACGGCTTAGATCAGCTTCCGGATTGAATTTTCAGGAAAGTTTATGAATATCTCATAACGTCATTTACATGAAATCACAGCATATCCAGTCAAAAACGCGTGATAAACTCAAATAAGAGGGAAATAAGCAAGTGCTTAGCAGGCAGCATTCGGTGGTTTGCCGGGAGATTCGATATAAGGATTGCTCAAATGAGCTATTTCCGAACGAGCATCAGTTTTAACCAGTTTTGCTAATGGTGCATAATCACACTTCACAACCTGGTAATAATGATCGTATGTCGACTCCGCTTTTTTGGTAGATGAGTTATTCGGACCTTTTTTATTCAAAGGAATATCATTCAGGTTTTTCGTCATGATGATATTGGCCTTTGCCAGGTTTGCCTTAACGGTGTTCGGTAAACAGATCAGGTACAAGGTGTCCTTGGTCATCTTTAAGCGAACATAGTTATAATATGCATCTTTCACCTGAACCTGCCCCTGTATGTTGGCATAATCGGTCCAATCATCCAATGTAGGCATGTGGACCGGGATTTTCAGCTTGATCAATTTAGCTGAATTAGCGCCACTACCATTTAATTGACTAACCAACTGATCATCAGACCTGCTCATGAAATATTGAAACGCCAGTGTATAGCCACCCAGGTAAAACAGGTGTACGCTAAGGAGTAATATGGCGACTAATTTCTTCAAGAAGTTGGTTTATTATTGGTTATAATGTTGGTGAAAATATAAAAGATTCGTTACAATCCAAAAAATATTTTGTTTTGTGCAAGATAAAAAATGTGAATAGCGTCTTTATTTGATGTTTTTTGACGATTATTCTCATTTGCAGGTGTCCGCTTTACACTAAAACAGCTCCAGTTGCTCCGGGTTATCCGGGCTTTTTGATTTTGGAATATTCACACCAAAATTGGATAATGTAACCCCTAATAGCCTGATTCTTTTACCTTCTGCCTCAGTGGCGAGAAGTAGCTTTTTTGCTGCTTCAGCAATTGTAGCAAAGTCACTCACTGGTTCTGTAACTGAATAATTACGGGTAATCTGTTTAAAATCACTATATTTTATTTTCAGCGTGATGGTTCGACCTTTTAACTCATAACTCTGCACGCGATTAGCAACAGTTTGAGCCAGCTTATCCAGTTCGGCATTCATCTCGCTGATGTCGGTTAGATCATAAGCAAATGTGTCCTCTGCTCCTATTGATTTGGTTTCACGATTTGGCTGAACCTCGCGGTTATCAATCCCTCTTACAATCTGGTAATAAAACCGGCCAACCTTGCCAAAATGCTTTACCATTTCATCTTCAGTCAGTTTTTTCAGGTCAGCCCCTGTAAACAGGCCCATTCGTTTCATTTTATCGGCAGTAACCTTGCCAACCCCAAAGAATTTCTCGACCGGGAGTTTTTCCATAAAGGATTCTATAGAAGAAGGCCCTATAAAGGTCAGCCCATCCGGCTTATTCATATCCGAAGCAATTTTGGCTACAAACTTATTGACGGAAACACCTGCGGAGGCGGTCAGCTGCAGTTCATCTTTAATAGCTTGTTTTATGAGCTTGGCAACATCAATAGCCGAACCGACATTTTGCTTATCCATTGTTACGTCAAGGTAAGCCTCATCCAAAGATAATGGCTCAATCAAATCGGTATAGCGCATGAATATCTCCCTGATCTTTTGTGATACTTCCTTGTATGCTGCAAATCGGGGCCTGATAAATATAATATGCGGACAAAGCTGTAAAGCCTTCTTAGAAGGCATCGCTGATCGTACCCCAAACTTGCGCGCCTCATAACTTGCCGTAGCCACCACCCCACCTCTGCCTTGGGGTGAACCGCCAACGGCAATCGCTTTACCTTTAAGCTCCGGGTTATCACGTTGTTCAACAGAGGCATAAAAGGCGTCCATATCAATGTGGATGATTTTGCGGTAGGATTGCTTATCCATCAACTAACTCCAATCAAAATTAACTTCCCTGCCATCCAGTTTCCATTTCGCAGGTTGAGGGTTGGTCATCCAGTCTAATGGTTCACCTATTGTTTGTACTTTGGCCGCTTTAGCAAAGCATTCTTTAATAAAAGCTTTTTGTTCTGCGCCCAACGCATCTGGTTGTGGGGAGATAAACAACGGCGTACCGCTTTCGGTCAGTAATTGCATCCATTGCTTATTTCGGTCCCAGGCAATGTCTTTTGTTAAGCCAACGCAATCACCATCTGTCGCATAAAAAGCATTGTGCTGCGCTATGCGGAATCCTAAGGTATTCACACCCATTTTGCGTGTTCTGTCCCACTCCTTACCGCTGGTATCATCACCAGTACGGTTCAATTCAAATACTCCGGGTGATAAGTGGCTCATGGTATTGCATCCTATAATATACATATCGCCTGCCGCTTCCCGAATGAGATGATACAGGTGATTAATGATCTCAGCTGTCGTCCGGCTATTATCATGAAAGTGCCAACCCGGGGCCGTTAAGGTATCTTTCATCTGGAAGCCCCACTTACCCATAATATCATAGGTAGTGTAATCATGCTTCACCAGCTTATATCCCCATTCCTTATAAATAGCAATACTATGTTTTATACGCGCTAAATTGTCGTCAATGGTCGGATCCAGTATCGGCGCTTTAGGGTCATCACGTCCGGGTATTTTTGGAAGTAACAGACTCTTTTTATCTTTATAACTGGCACAAAGCGGCCTTGTCCATAAACCCGGCCGCATACCCAACTTTTCAATATCCAGAGCCATTTTATGCATATCCTTAAACTTATCGTTAGGCCTGGAAAAATCATCCATAAAACCGCCGTCACCCGGCAATAATGGCGAATAAGTTGCCCAACCAGCATCAATAACAGAAAATGGTCGGTTATTGGTGTCGGGGACAAGGTCTGTCATTAAAGTGGTTATCTGCTTAATTAATTCAGCCGAATTATTCCCATAAGCAAAATACCAATCGTTTATACCGTAAACCGGTTGTTTTGGTAGGCGGGGTTTGGGGCACATCATCCTACAAAAACGCTGCCCAGTAGCAAAAGGAGTTTCTTCTTCCGTGCTTTTCGTGGTAATCACATCAGCAACATGCAAATGCCTGTCGCCTAGTTGCACGCCTACACCACCTGATTGGGTGTCCATAGTCAAATCCAGCGTTTCAGCTCCGATTGTCCACCAGCAGATGGCATTACAGCCCGTCTTCACTCCAAAACAAGCGGTATCGCCACCATCGTTCAATAAAACATACCATGGGTTTTTAGCGGATGGATCAGGTGTTTTCCATGCCAGGTCGCCATAAGAGCGTTCGTAATGATCTCCTAAAACTTTTGTACCGTTTCCCGCTTGATGTTTCCATTTCAATTTAACGGCATTTAACTGGATACCTGGCGATGATGCATGCACAGTCAACATCCCATCAACTTGTTTCAGTACTACTAAAACAGGTCCGTGGGTATAGGTCAATGCCAGTGCATGCTTAAGTTTAAACCACTGTTCGCCCGATTTTGCCCATACCTCATCCGGCGGATTTATTATCGATAGATTACCTGCCGCTAATGAGGTTAACCTGCTGAATAATAAACCTGCTGAGGTTAATGCGGATACCTTTACAAAATGCCGTCGGTTCATAGGATCAAATTGGTGCATGAAAATAGTGATTTAACCCATCTATTTAAATTTTTTGACATAGCATGTAACGCCTATGCATCTTTTGTTATCTTGCAATTGCATAAGCCATCCCCGGGCTTATTAATAACCAATTTTTTGTTTATCTAAATAAAACACGCCATGTCATCCAATCGCAGAAAGTTTATCAAGCAATTAGGCAGTACTATTATCCTTACATCAGCAGGTCTTACTTCATTAGCCGCCCAGGAGGAACATGAAAGAAGAATCCTCCGGGCTGAGAAGCGCATTTCAGCCAATGATAAAATACGCATTGCAACTATCGGAATGGGTATTATGGGTTTTAATGATACGCAGGCCGCGCTCCATTCGCAGGGTGTTGAGTTGGTCGGCTGCTGCGATTTGTATAAAGGACGTTTGGAGAGAGCCAAAGAGGTTTTCGGGCAAAATATTTTCACAACAAATGACCATCATGCCATCCTTGACAGAAAAGATGTAGATGCGGTAATCATCGCCACAAGTGATAATTGGCATAGCCGCATTGCTATAGATGCGATGCGCAAAGGCAAAGCCGTTTACAGCGAAAAACCAATGGTGCATTACCTGAACGAAGGTTTGGGCGAAATACAAGTTCAAAAGGAAACAAAAATGGTTTTCCAGGTGGGCAGCCAAAGGGTAAGTAGTCTGGCGTTTAAAAAAGCCAAGGAATTATACCAGGCAGGAGCTATCGGAAAATTAAACTCAATACATGCCTCTTTTAATCGACAAAGTGCATTGGGTGCCTGGCAATATACAATCCCGCTGGACGCCTCACCCGCAACAGTTGATTGGGACAAGTTTCAAGCCACAGAACAAAAAAAGTACGCCTATGATAGCAACCGCTTTTTCCGGTGGAGGAATTACAGGGAATACGGAACAGGTGTAGCGGGCGACCTGTTTGTGCACTTATTATCAGGCATACACTTTATTACTGACTCCAAAGGTCCTGATAAGATATTTTCTGTTGCTGACCTGGCTTACTGGAAAGATGGCCGTAATGTGCCGGACGTGATGACAGCCGTGATTCATTATCCCGAAACAAAAGAGCATCCCTCATTCCAGGTATCTTTACAGGTAAATTTCATTAGTGGCGAGGGCGAAGTAGGTTATACGCGGATGATAGGTTCCGAAGGCGTCATCGATATCTCCGACGATAGTGGTTTTACCATTCATAAAAACAAAATGCCTGTTGCGCCGGGATATGGTGGCTGGGATTCATACGAAACCTATCCGCTGGCCATGCAGAAAGCCATTGCCGATGACTATAACAAAAAGTATTCCGACGCTGATAAACAAACACCTAAAACGGAAACTATAACTTACCAATCGCCGGAAGGATATAATTCGTCATTTGATCATTTTGATAACTTTTTTGACTCGATGCGTACCGGCAAACCGGTAGTTGAAGATGCTGAATTTGGTTTTAGGGCTGCTGCCCCAGCCCTGGCCTGTAACGAAAGCTATTTTCAAAATAAAATTATTCACTGGGATCCTATCGGCATGAAATTGATCTAACAGCATCCAATATTATAGTTATAATTAAAAAAAAGACAGGTTTAATTTCAAAAATTAATAAGTTATCAATTCAAAACAATTGTATCAAGATTGTTATAATCAAGCGCAACTACTTGATAGTTAATTAGGTAAATTAGCGTCATGGTTTTGTGAATTAGTCTTTCAGTTTATTAATTTATACTAAAAACTAAACCCATGAGCAAGCTTGTACTTATTGATGATGAACCTATTTTTCATAAAATAGTTCAGATGACCATCAAAAACAGTGAGCTATCAAAAGAGGCAACATATTCGTTTGATGGAGAAGTTGTTTTAGATTACCTTGAGGAAAAGCAACTCGAAACTCAATCTCTGCCGGATTATATTTTTGTTGATTTATATATGCCGATGTTTGATGGATGGGATTTCCTGAACAGGTTTCAACGACTGTATAAGTCTCTTCAAAAAAACATTAAAGTTTATATTGTAACCTCATCCGTTAACCCATCAGATATTGACCGGTGTAAACTATATCCGTTTGTTATCAACTTTATTTCCAAACCGATCATGAAGGATGTATTTGATCAGATCAATTACGCTTAGTTAAAACCCAAACACCTTCTCAATAAGTCATATCAATAAAACAAAAACGGGCAACTATGAATAGTTGCCCGTTGCATTTTCTGCATTTTTATATTAGTTTACAGCGATCTTTTTGCTTTTGGAAGATATTCTTTTTTGCCGCTGGCCGATAATACATATTGTCCACCCTTAGCGCCTAAGTAGATCGTTCTGCCGCTGGCATCCTTGCCAATAGCTTTATCAGCTGATTTATTTGGCACGTCAGCCACGGCCTTTTTAGCCTTTGTTTTCGCTGTTGCAACACCAGTCGCTGCTGCATCTTTTGCCTGATCAGCGGTAGTCTTAGCTTTATCCTTTGCAGCATCAGCAGTCGTTTTAGCCTGATCTTTCGCCTTATCAGCACTCATCTTGGCTTTATCCTTTGCCGCATCAGTGGTCGCTTTTGCCTGATCTTTTGCCTTATCAGTTGTTGCTTTAGCTTTATCCTTCGCTGCGTCAGCGGTTGTTTTTGCCTGATCTTTTGCTTTATCAGCACTCATTTTAGCGGCCATTTTCGCCTTTTTAGCCGATTTGGCCATTTTCGTTGTGTCTATTGTGCCGGCCATTGCGCTTGTACCAATTAAAATTGCCGTGCACGTAAATAGTATTGCAAATAACTTTTTCATTTCTAATGTTTTTTTTAATAAAAAATAATACTCGTTTAATAACAGTTTAGAATAGGCCTTCTATTTTGTTTTTCAGGCCACCTAAAAGATCATCTTCTATTGATGAAGACCCGCCCTGCAGATAAGATTCTATCTTATCCCCAAGCCCCATAGGTAATTTGTCTTTCAAATGGTCAATTACGGTTTGGATTGCGCTTCTTGCCTGGTCTTGTGAAATACCGGTTTTGTCGGCTACGGTTTGAATTAATTCTTCCATGATTGTAGGTTTTTGTTATTAGATATGTTTACATATTATTCCATAAATCTAAATAAATTCAATTTGAAAAAAGAAGATAAGTTGAGCATATTAATTATTAACATATTTTGAAAAAAATATCTATTATTCATTTTTTAAAATATGCCATAAAAAAATATTTTACAGTAAACTAAGAACACAAAAGGTAGAGGAAAGTTTTCTACAAGAAAGGAAAGAGGGCAGTGTAGGGTAAAAAAGAATGCATCAACATACCACTACGCAAGAAGAATAGATATACATCAAAAAGCAGCTTCGCGCCGCCTTTTCTTTTTATCTTATGATGTTATCTTAATGATACTGGGCCGCATCCAGGTATTCCTCCCCTGAAATTACAGGACTTAGATTACCCAATTCGCTATCAGTAAATAATCGCGACCGCACAATAAACCTCAACCCTAGTGGGATTTCCAGCGAGAAGCTCGACCCTCTGCCGGGCACAACATCTATAGTTAGCTGCGTATGTTTCCAATATTCAAACTGGCTATTGCTCATAAAAAAACCGCAACTGTCGATATCTCCCAGATAAACGTCGTTTGCTCCTACTTTAAATTCGTTTTTCTCAAAACACATAGGTTGCGAACCATCGCAACATCCGCCGCTTTGATGAAACATCAACGCGCCATGCTGGTTGCGCAGTTGTCTGATGATATTTATAGCCTCCGGTGTTACCAGTATTCTTGGTGTTGATTCCATAATGGGTAAAAAAGTAAAGCACCACGGAAAATTCCGTGGTGCTCATCCAGCTACGATATTAATTAAAAGAAACCCAGTTTATTTTTATCATAAGAGATCAGCATATTTTTGTTCTGGCGGTAGTGGTTCAGCATCATCTTATGTGTTTCACGGCCAAAACCTGATTTCTTATATCCCCCAAACGGTGCGTGGGCAGGATAAGCATGATAACAATTTACCCAAACACGGCCCGCTTGTATGGCACGGGGTAGTTGGTACAGTTCGTGCGCATCTCTTGTCCAAACACCGGCGCCCAAGCCATAAAGTGAGTCATTCGCAATTTCAATGGCTTCTTCAGTCGTTTTAAAAGTAGTTACACAAACAACAGGGCCAAATATTTCTTCCTGGAATACCCGCATCTTATTATGCCCCTTCAAAATGGTTGGCTGTATGTAATAGCCTTCGGCCAGACCGTCAATATACTTTTTGGCACCTCCAGTAAGCACTTCGCAACCTTCTTCTTTTCCAATTTCAATATAGGAAAGTATTTTTTCATATTGATCCTGCGATGCCTGCGCCCCCATCATGGTGGTTGGATCAAGCGGGTGGCCCATTTTTATAGCTTCAACTCGTTGAATAACACGTTGAATAAACCGGTTATAAATAGACTCATGGATCAGCATACGCGATGGGCAGGTACAAACTTCGCCCTGATTTAGTGCAAACATGGCAGCACCTTCCAGGCATTTATCGAAGAACGCATCGTCTGCTTCCATCACGCTCGGCATAAATATATTAGGTGATTTTCCGCCAAGTTCCATAGTCACGGGGTTTAGGTTTTCAGATGCATATTGCATGATCAAACGACCTGTTGTAGTTTCCCCGGTAAAAGCAACCTTAGACACTCTTGGTGAGCTTGCCAATGGTTTACCGGCTTCAGGGCCAAAGCCTGTTACTACATTCAATACACCTTTAGGAAGTACATCCTTGATCAAATCCATCAGTATCAAAATACCTACCGGTGTTTGTTCAGCCGGTTTTAATACAACTGTACAACCTGCAGCTAACGCTGGCGCCACTTTCCAGGTGGCCATTAACAATGGGAAATTCCACGGGATGATCTGCCCTACTACCCCAATTGGTTCATGAATATTTAATGATACGGTATTAGCGTCCAATTCGCTTACAGAGCTTTCTTCGCTCCTGATCACACCGGCATAGTAACGAAAATGATCAATTGCCAAAGGTAAATCCGCCAGCTTGGTTTCGCGGATTGGTTTACCATTGTCTACTGTTTCCACTGCAGCCAGGTAATCTAAATTTTCTTCCATTATGGCTGCAATTTTCAATAATACTGCGCTTCGCTCCGTGGGCGACGTGCGCGACCATGTCTTGAATGCTTCATTTGCCGCATCAAGTGCTAACTCTATATCTTCCTTGGTTGATCGGGGCACTTTTGTAAAAGATTGCCCGTCTATCGGCGAAATATTGTCGAAATATTGTCCGTTAATTGGGCTTCGCCATTCGCCACCGATAAAATTGTCATAATGATCCTTAAACGACGGCCTTGCTACAAGGTGTTGTTCAGCTACCTGGGTTTCCATAAAAATAATATTGGGTTCTTTAATAATTGGCTTTATAAAATTAGAACCGGCACAACCTTCTATTTATGAACGATCCTATCACTTTTATGTAATAAAATATTAATATGCAGTTACCGTTTTATTATTAACTTTATTACTACCAACTTACCTTACCGCTCAGGCGTTTTAAACCGAATTATTGATCAAAATCTAGTTTCATGCGGCGCGATTTTAAACCCAATTTATTGCCCCTTAAGGCGGAAAAGGACTTGAGAACACTGGTTGAGAACCGGTCGGTATACACATTGCAGCATTGCGAGCTAAATGTATTCGAAACGCGGCAGCAATCAGAAAAAGTTCACCTGGTTTTTGATGACATGGTGCTGACTACCATGCTGCGTGGAAAAAAAGTGATGCACCTTTTTGGCTCAGAGGAATTTGATTATCTGCCCGGTGAATCTGTAATCGTACCTGGACATGAAGAAATGGTGATCGATTTCCCTGAAGCGGATGCGCAGCACCCAACGCAATGCATTGCATTGGCGGTCCAATCCGATCTGCTGCAGGATACATTAAACCTGTTGAATGAAAATTTCCCGAAGGCTGAAAAAGACGAAAATTGGAAAATAGACACGTCTTGCTTTCACCTTAAAAATACGTTCGAGATCAA
>JAFAKI010000319.1 GCA_019235595.1 Mucilaginibacter sp.
CCTGCTCTCAATTGATCACTGTATTTCTCAGCTATCAGGTTATTGGCGGTTTTGATCACGTTGGTATTGAAAGCACCGGCCAAACCACGGTTTGACGATACTACCACGATCAGTACACGTTTTGGCGCACGCTCTTCCAAAAATGGAGACGAACCATCTTCCAGACTTGCAGAAAGGTTAGCCAGCATATCCTTCAGCTTGTCAGCATAAGGGCGCAACTGTATAATAGCATTGGTGGCACGTTTCAACTTAGCAGCCGAAACCATTTTCATAGCCTTGGTGATCTGCTGCGTTGAAGTTACCGACGCGATCCTGTTTCTTACTTCTTTTAAATTAGCCATTTATTGAATGTGCAAATTTTTGATGTGCAGATGTGCAAATTACTTTGCTTAAAAATTAGTTATTGAAATGTACGGCTATGCAATCATCTGCACATTTACATATCCGCACATTTGCACATTAGTATTTTGCTGCCAGCTCTTTAGCTACTGTTTCCAGTACGCTGGTTATCTGGTCGTCCAGTTTGCCGGCTTTCAAAGCAGCCAGGGTTTCCGGGTGACGCATTTCTAACTGGGTAGTATATTCGCTTTCGAATTCTTTGATCTTGTTCACCGGTACGTTACGCATCAGGTTTTTGGTACCAGCGTAAACGATAGCTACCTGTTTTTCAACAGTTACCGGAGAGTATTGACCCTGTTTCAAAATTTCAACGTTACGTGCACCTTTGTCCAATACGGTTTTAGTAGCAGCGTCAAGGTCTGAACCGAATTTTGAGAAAGCTTCCAATTCGCGGAACTGTGCCTGATCCAGTTTTAATGTACCGGCAACTTTCTTCATTGATTTGATCTGAGCGTTACCACCTACACGTGATACCGAGATACCTACGTTGATAGCAGGACGAACACCCGCGTTGAACAAGTTAGACTCAAGGAATATCTGACCGTCTGTAATTGAAATTACGTTGGTTGGGATATAAGCAGATACGTCACCTGCCTGAGTTTCGATGATCGGAAGAGCTGTTAATGAACCACCGCCTTTTACGATACCTTTGATAGACTCTGGAAGATCGTTCATGCTTTTCGCGATCTCATCGTTCTGGCTGATCTTAGCGGCACGTTCTAACAAGCGGCTGTGCAGGTAGAATACGTCACCTGGGTAAGCCTCACGACCCGGTGGACGACGTAATAACAATGACACTTCGCGGTAAGCAACAGCCTGTTTTGACAAGTCATCATAGATGATCAAAGCGGGACGTCCGGTATCGCGGAAGTACTCACCAATAGCAGCACCGGCAAATGGCGCGAAGAACTGCATTGGAGCAGGATCGGCAGCACTTGCAGCTACAACGATGGTATAAGCCATAGCGCCGTTTTCTTCCAATGTACGTACGATGTTAGCAACAGTTGACGCTTTCTGACCGCAGGCAACATAGATACAAATTACCGGCTGACCGGCTGCATAAAATTCTTTTTGATTAATAATGGTATCGATACAAACAGCAGTTTTACCAGTCTGACGGTCGCCGATTACCAGCTCACGCTGACCACGGCCGATAGGAATCATCGCGTCGATAGCTTTGATACCGGTTTGCAAAGGCTCGGTTACCGGCTGACGATAAATTACACCCGGAGCTTTACGCTCTAAAGGCATTTCGTAAGTTTTACCTGCAATAGCACCTTTACCATCGATTGGCGCACCCAATGTGTTTACCACACGGCCAAGCATGCCTTCACCAACGTTGATCGAAGCAATCTTGTTGGTACGTTTGATGGTATCACCCTCTTTCACCTCGTCTGAAGGGCCTAACAATACCACACCCACGTTATCTTCTTCCAGGTTCAATACGATACCCTGTAAACCATTTTCAAACTCAACCAGCTCACCTGATTGAACTTTTGTTAATCCGTAAACGCGGGCAATACCATCACCCACCTGAAGTACAGTTCCTACTTCTTCTAATTCAGATTCTGATTTGAAGCCCGATAATTGCTGGCGCAATATTGCTGATACTTCGTCTGGTCTAACCTCTACCATTTTTTATTTAATTAGAGTTTTGTTTTTAAATTATTGATTCACCCCACGGGCAAAATCCTGTTTCAATTTATTCAAGCTGGTTGATATACTGGTATCTACCTGCATATCGCCTACTGTAAGTACAAATCCACCTATCAATTTCGGATCAACTTTGGTATGCAGTTCAATAGTACCTTTGGTTGCTGCTTCCAGTTCGGCAACAATTTTCTTTTTATTCTCTTCAGACAAAGGAGTAGCCGACGTTACATAAGCTCTCACGATGTGTTTGATCACATTATACTGATTAATAAACTCCTTCGAAGTTGCATATAAGATTTCCGAACGGCTCTTATTGATCATGATCTTGAAGAAAGAATCAGTAACCTTACTTACGTTTTTGCCAAATACGGCTTCCAATATCTTTATCTTCTTGCCGTGAGCAACGATAGGATTTGCCAAAACTGCCTGTAGCTGGTAATTGGCCCGTAATGTTTGTGAAAAGAACACCATATCCTTCTTTATCTCTTCGAGGGACTTTTGTTCCACCGCAAGATCGATCAATGATTTGGCGTACCTGGTTGCAACTGTTAATTCAGACATATCTTATTTTAGATATGAGACGTGAGATTTGAGATTTGAGATTTGAGACCGAGGACAACAAATATTCACCTTCCTAATCTCATATCTCATATCTAATATCTCATATCTCTATTTCAATTTCACTTCCTTTAAAAGCTCGGCTACTAATTGGTCTTGCTTTTTCTGATCTTCGAATTGCTTGCGCAATATTTTCTCAGCGATATCTATTGATAAAGAAGCTACCTGGTTTTTGACGTCAGCCATAGCTATTGCTTTTTGGTTATCAATTTCAATGCGCGCACGCTCAATTATACGGCCTGCCTCAGCATTCGCAGCTTCTTTAGCCTCACTTACGATCTGGTCTTTTACCTTTTTAGCTTCACGAAGAATGTTATCACGTTCGATACGCGCCTGTTTTAAAAGCTCATCGTTTTCGTTGGTCAAACGTGCCATTTCTTCTTTGGCAGCTTCTGCCATTGACAGGGCGCTTTCGATTGATTTTTCACGCTCGCTGATAGCAGCCAGGATTGGTTTCCAAGCAAACTTTCCTAAAATAAATAATAGAATTGCGAAACAAAGTGTTGTCCAGAAAACTAAACCAATATTGGGGGTTACTAAATCCATAGTATATTTTTATAATAAATTAATTCTGCTCAAATTTTAAAAAAAAGCCCGGAGCCAATCGCTCCGGGTATTTTTTTAGCCAATCATGGCTACAACCACCGCGAACAGGGCAACACCTTCAACAAGTGCCGCAGCGATGATCATGTTAGTTTGGATTTTAGAGATAGCTTCAGGCTGACGAGCAATCGCCTCAACAGCTTTACCACCGATTTGGCCGATACCGATACCAGCACCAATAGCAGCTAAACCTGCTCCAAGCGCAGCAATGTTTCCGTACATTGTTGTAGCCGCAGCTAAAGTTCCAATCATTCCAGTCATTGTTTGATAATTTAAACGTGTATATTAATAAAGATTAATTCAAATTAATGGTGCTCCTCGATAGCCATACCGATAAACAGGGATGAAAGAAGCGTAAATATATAAGCCTGCAGGAATGCTACCAATAACTCGATACAATCCATAAACACCACAAAAACAACCGAAACAGGCGAAACTGCCAGCGACTTAAATATAAAGATCAACGATATTAAGCTTAGGATCACAATGTGCCCTGCGGTAATGTTTGCAAACAAACGAATCATTAACGCAATAGGCTTTGAGAATATCGATACGATCTCAACAGGTATCATAATTGGGAACAACCACCATGGGTTTGGCACAAAAATGTGTTTCCAGTAGTGTTTATTACCGTTCAGGTTTACTACAAATAATATAATAACAGATAAAGTAAGCGTTACTGCAATGTTACCTGTAAGGTTATAACCGCCCGGGAAGAAAGGAATCATTCCGAACAGGTTATTGATCAGAATAAAGAAGAAAATGGTTAGCAGCAAAGGCATAAACCTTACATATTTGTGCCCCATGTTCGGGATAGCGATATCATCACGCACAAATACGATTAATGGCTCCATCCATGATTGCAAGCCTTTTGGAGCTTTACCGCGACGTTTTTTATATGTAGATGAAATACCCAGGAATACGATCAGCAAAACGGCTATACCCATAAACATACTGATCACGTTGCGGGTGATAGAAAAATCCAGCACTTTCTTTCCGCCTTCTTCATCAATCTTACCAGAAGCGTCAACCACAACGATTTTGTTGCCTTCTAACTTATAGCTGTTTTTACCGCTATTATATACTGCGCCTTCAGGATATAGGTTACCTGATGAGAAAACATCAAGACCTTTATCAGTATAAAGTATAACCGGAAGCGGAATATGTTTTTCTTCAACAAAAGGAAGAACGAACGGCCAGGAGTGCGAATCGCTGATGTGTTCTAATATTACGTCTTTGGGCTCAAACTTCTTTTCTTTGCTTTCTGAGGTGTTTTCCTGGCTCAATGCCGACTTTGGAAACCCACCCAAAATCAAAAAAAACGCGCAAACCAGGGAAATTCTAAAAATTTTTGAGTTCAAAATCGTGCCGTTTGTCATCTAATTGAAGTTTTCTACCTTAAATTTTTGTGCCGCAAGTTACGCAACAGAACATAAAC
>JAFAKI010000273.1 GCA_019235595.1 Mucilaginibacter sp.
GCGTAAGTTGATTAAGTTTTAAATAATCATTCCAACCACTTAACTCAATCAACCTAATCAACTCAATCAACTAAAAATAATTACTTTTGAATCACCGTATGACTGCCGACGATATTCTAAAGGACCTCAAAAACCGTAAGTATAAACCGCTTTATTTGCTGCATGGCGACGAGCCTTATTTTATTGACCACGTAAGCAATTTTGTGGAGGATGAGTTATTGTCTGAGGCTGAGCGGGGCTTTAATCAAACGGTGTTGTATGGTAAAGATACCGATGTAATGACGGTGTTAAACGCCGCCAAGCGCTATCCCATGATGGCTGAACACCAGGTAGTGCTGGTGAAGGAGGCCCAGGATATGAAATGGGGACGTGACGACGACGATAAAAAGACGATCAATCCGTTACTGAGTTACCTCGAGAATCCCCTCCCAAGTACAATCCTTGTGTTTTGTTATAAATATGGCAAGTTTGATAAACGCAAAAAAACATACAAGGCTATCGAGAAAAACGGGGTCGTTTTTGAATCGGCAACTTTATATGATAATAAAATACCATCGTGGGTTGAAAGCTTTGTTGCCGGTAAAGGTTATAAAATTGATCAGCAGGCCTCAGCTATGATAGCCGAATATTTGGGTAACGATCTTTCTAAAATCGCCAATGAGCTGGAAAAACTGATGCTGAACGTTTCTGCCGGGCAAACTATTACCATGCAGCATGTGCAGGATAATATAGGTATCAGCAAGGAATATAATGTTTTCGAGCTGCAATCAGCACTGAGCCGAAAAGATCCATACAAGGTAAACCAGATCATCAATTATTTCGAAGCTAATCCAAAGGCTAATCCTATAGTGCTTGTATTGGGTAACCTGAATAATTTCTTCAGTAAAGTATTGCTTTATCATTATGCAAAGGATAAATCGCCTCAAAACCTCGCACGCGAATTAGGGGTAAACCCTTATTTTATAAAAGATTACGAGCTTGCAGCCCGCAGTTATAACTACGGCAAATCGATGCAAATTATCAGCTTACTTCGGGAGTATGACCTCAAAAGCAAGGGTGTGGATTCTAATGCAGGCAGTGGGGAATTGATGAAAGAATTAATGTTTAAAATATTACATTAATTTTTAAACAAAACCACAATATTATTTGTTCGCTCTGAAGTAATGTGCTTGTAATTAAATTATTAAGGTTTTTTCATAATTTAATTTATAATTCACATCCATTAAATAAATAATGTGCATCTTTACTCTTGACTCCCATTTGGCGTTGTAAAGTGATGTTAAGCACGGCATCTTAACGATTTAAAAAATTAATTGATGAACATTTTTGTAGGAAGTCTTCCGTTCAAGATACAGGAAGCAGATTTAAGAGAGCTCTTCGAAGCATACGGAGAAGTAAACTCAGTAAAAATTATTAATGACCGTGAAACAGGCAGAAGCAAAGGCTTTGGTTTTGTTGAGATGGCTGATGCGGAAGCTGGTAAAAAAGCAATTGCTGATTTGAATGGGAGCGAGGTAGCCGGCAGAAACATTGTAGTTAACCAGGCCGAAGACAAAAAACCGAGAGAAAGAAGCTTCAGCGGTGGCGGCAGCCGTGGTGGATATTCAGGCGGTGGCGGCGGTGGTTACTCAAGAGACAACCGCAGAGGCAGATAATTTTCCTGAAGTTTAAAGAATAAAAAAGCGTCATACCCAAAGGTATGGCGCTGTATACTATTGAATTATTTATAAAGTTTAAAGGTGGTTACACCCTTAAACGCAATGATGCTGAACGGCCCAATGCTTGTATAAGTCCAGGATCAAAAGAACTTTCCCCATGCTTTTGAATCCAAACCATGTTTTTATCTCGCAGTAATTCCACTTTTTCACCCTCAAGCACCAATTCGAGTTCTGTTGTTTGATGCTCAGTAAGCCTGCTGTTAATAATCTGATACGCATAATCCGTATCGTTAAAAGTCATCCGTAGTTGTAATCCCATATGCGCTCTATCTTCTTACGTAAAGATAATCTAAGTTATTATTAGGTTAAATATTCAACTAGTAAGAAAATATCAACAATGCTTAATAATTTGTTGATAAATAAGTCTCACTTTTCCATAAATCAGGTATTTTCCACATTCATTTTCCGCCCCGATTCAGTTATTCTTCAATCCAAGTTTATGATCATAATAATCGAGCATGAATCCATTATTCAGGAAGAATTCGAGACTCATGACCGATACATTGCTTTGCGACTGAGTCGGGTTCTCTACATAAGTAAGATTATCTGAAGCCGAAGTGGCATAAGAATATGTAAACCCACCCGGAGTAGATGTAAGCGATACAGATGTATTATTAGGCAATAAAACAGCAGTGCTCCCGGCTGTTGAATCTTCAATATAGCTGTATGGTTCCGTGCCGGTATCAAAGATGGTATTGGTAGTAATTGTTTTACCATTATATGTCAATGATACTGGGATAATAGGTGCATAACCGTCGCCCGGGTAATAGCTAAGCTGGTGCATGGTAAATGAAGAAAGATCGGAGGGCGTTAGGCCCAGTGTAACTACCCCAGGAACATAAGCCCCATGCAGCCCGAAATTATTAGTGCCCAATGCGGCCATTTTGAAACCTTTCAGCAGACCCTCGCCCGGATCAAAATAAGCAAAGGGGCTGGTTATGTAGACATTGTTAGGGAAAGTAACATCGTATTCTGATGATACCCCTAGTACATCAAATTCATGGTCGGCAAATACATTGCCCTTGGTATCAGCTGCCTTATAGTATAAAAAGAAAGGTAGCCGTTTGATCGTAAAGGTTCCGTTTGCGTCACCAAAAGTAACAGATGCATAAGCCAGGTAGCCATATACATTGTCGGTGGTGCTGGCATCATCACCATACGAAATAGTTCCTTTCTGATTATAAATGGTAATGCCATTTACCACTGTCGAATCACCTGAGAAGGTAATGCCGGTGCTGGTGATCATACTGCTGGGAATGATACCATGTGCGTCGATAACCATGCCACCTGAACCTGTATCGAATAATAGATCATAGTCAGCGCTGCTTAAATCCTGTGTGCCTATTTTGGACACAAAAGTGTAAACCAATTTATATATAGATGAGTCGGCCTCGTACAGTCCGAACTTTGTAGGTGTGGCCTGGGTAGGGGTGGTGCCGGTAGTTTGCGTGTTTTTGCTGTCTTTTGAACAGGACGCCATAGCGAATATCAGAAGCACCGCCACAATGCGCAGAAATATTTTTAACGAAGATGTTTGTTTCATTTCACTAATGGGGCTAATTTGTCCTGTATAAACTTACTTTGTACAGCATTTATTATGCCATTTCGCAATTTGGGTGTTTTAAACAAAAAGTCCTCAATGATTTTTGTATGAATAAAGTGCATTTAAGCTATTCTTCATTTTTGTTTCTGCAGCCTTTTTCACAATTTTACGAAGCTAAATAAAAATAAAATGAACTACTGGCTGATCAAATCGGAACCTCATAAATACAGTTGGGAACAATTTAATAAAGATGGCCGCACCATGTGGGACGGTGTGCGCAATTTTGCAGCCCGAAATAATCTGCGTGCCATGAAAGAAGGAGATCTGGCTTTTTTTTACCACAGCAATGAGGGTAAAGATATAGTAGGCATTGCTAAAGTTGTCAAAGAATCATATCAGGATCCAACCACAACCGATCCTAACTGGCTGGTAGTAGAATTTTCTCCCTTTGAATCCCTTAAAAAATCGGTAACGCTTGAACAGATCAAGGCTGAGCCTTCATTGAAAAACATGGAATTGGTGCGCCTGGGCCGCCTTTCGGTAAGCGCGGTAAAGCCTGAAGAGTTTGATAAAGTATTAGAAATGGCGAATAGCTGATAGTTCATGGTTCATAGTAACTATTTGAAACGATTAGCTGGAATAGCAGTAATCTTATTTTATTCGTTTACCGCTAACGCTCAATCCCCATTCAAGGGACTTGAGAACCTTTTTGAAGCACCTGAGAACCACGTTGTTTATTATACCGATCATCCACCGGTAATTGATGGTAATATTAATAAGCTGGTGTGGCAGCAAGTTAGCTGGTCGAAGGAGTTTGTTGATATTGAGGGGCGTGATAAGCCTAAACCGCGTTATGCCACCAGGGTAAAAATGCTGTGGGATGATAGCTGTCTTTATATAGCAGCGCAATTAACCGAGCCTCAGGTTTGGGCCACTTTAAAAAAACACGATGAGATTGTTTTTCATGACAACGATTTCGAGGTTTTTATCGATCCGGGGAATGCTACCCAACCTTATTTTGAGGTGGAGGTTAATCCACTCAATACCATTTTCGATCTTTTGTTAACCAGACCTTACCGCGATGAAGGTTGCCCGATATCAAGCTGGGATGTACCTGATCTAAGATCAGCGGTGAAAATTCAGGGTACTTTAAATAACC
>JAFAKI010000181.1 GCA_019235595.1 Mucilaginibacter sp.
GTGAGCAGCGAGAATGGTACGCAGGCTATGACTTGTAACCGCACCACCGCACAGGCCTGGGAAACATTCCTTGTAAATCAATAACTACCCCTGGTTTTAAAAGACTGAACTCATATCTTTATTACCTCCAGCATCAGTAAATACTGATGCTGGTTTTTATTATAACCATGACTAAACCATATAAATTCATATTCCTGGCCACCTTAACATATTTTTTTTGTTACCTATCGGCTCAGGCACAGGAAGCCAACAAGTTACAATTCTCTGCAGGTGGTGGTTACCAAAAGGAGAATTTTCATTGGTCGATCGCGGGCAATAGTAACGGACAAAACCCCAATATTTATTCAGAGTTGAAATGGAAAAATATTTCGGGGGTAATGTGGAATGTCGCATTGCAATGGAATTTCTATGAGCGTCTGCTACTTACAGGAAGCTACAACCGTTCTGGAACAACTTCTGGAACATCCAATGATACAGACTATGGGGGCGATAATCGGACCAGGCCCGTATATAATCAGAATTTTAACAGTAATAAGGGGAACACATCCGCCTGGTCGGTTGGAGCCGGATACAAATTAATTGACAATAAAATAGTGAAGCTTGATTCTTATGCAGGCTATGGCGTTCATTACCAATCTTATTATTTGCTGGGTGATGAGGGCTACCAGGGCCAACTAAATACAAGTTATAAGCCCCAATGGAAGGGCCCTTTCGTGAGATTTGCATCCAATATTCAGTTCATGAAAAACCTGGGGGCTTTTGCTGATGTTACCTATGACCAGGTAAAATATAATGCAGCTGCCGACTGGAACCTGATTCAAAATTTTCAGCACCCGGTAAGTTTTCGGCAATCTGCCAATGGATATGGTATTGACGTCAGCGCGGGACTATATTTTACCGTCAATCGCTATTTGGTTATTAACGCCGGTGTCGGTTTTTTTAACTGGGAAACTGGAAACGGCATCGACACCCTTTACCTGGCTAATGGAGGAATGGAGAAAACACAAATGAATGGCGCAACGAGGAATGGCAGCCACTTTAATCTGGGCGTGAGTATTAGATTATAAAAATTGATTAGAATGATTTTTCGGGGAGTTAATTCTTCTAGCTTACCCCTTCACCCACTTACTCTTAAACCCTAACCTCTTCAAACCGTTCTGAATATCAGGATTATTCATAAATAGCTTCCAGATCAGCCCTGTGCGATAATTTTCGATCATTACCACAATTGGCCCCTGGTCTATAGCGAGATGGGTTTTGGCATACCAGTTATGCGTTTCGCTGAAGCCATCGGCAAAGCCATAAGGGCCCCATAACTTGTCGCCCATGTCGTAATAGAAATGCTTTAACGCCTGCATGGAGTATTCAGGGGTATATGGAAATGACGATAAGGCTGCTGTTGGTTGTATTACTCCTCTATCATCTTCAGGGCAATGCGCAACGTAGCCCTTCCAACTATCACCAGCAGTCAGCCCCCAGGAGTTGGCACCATAACCTTTGAAGTGTTTTGGATTATCGATACAATACGCGCGGTTGATCAATGTATGATTTCTGGTCTGAACAGCATAATCAATATCGTGATTGTCGGTCAATCCGTTAGGGTCGATACCCATATAAGTGTATTGCTCAAAAAACAACGGACCGCCGCCGTTATAATTGCCCAGTGGCAGAACATAGTTGTAATAAGTTTTACCATTTTTCCAGCTGGAACCTTTCACCCAGCTGTTTTCATATAATTCTTTTGATATAGGGTGATTAGGCGATGCCGCGGCGATGATGTACGTGATCAACGCTTCGTCGTATCCAAATACCGGGAAGTTCATATCGAAATCATTGTACGGGCTCCAATGCCAGTATAATGTTTTATTACCGCCATTGCTGTGCCAGTTCCAATCGGCAGCATCCCACATTTGCTGAACACGTTTCCTGAAATATCTTTCGGGCAGGCTCTTGCCGTTGAAGTACTCTTTTGCAGTAAGCATGCCCATCAACAGGTAGGATGTTTCTACAATATCAGCCCCATCATCAATTCGTCCAAATGGAATCGTTTTACCTGTTTTGCCATTCATAAAATGCGGATAAATACCATGGTAGCAATCTGCCTTGATCAGGAAATCCGCAATCTTTATCAGACGTTTTAGCGCAGTATCGCGTCCTATCCAGCCGCGGTTTACAGCTACTACGGTCGACAAAATCCCCATGCCTGTTCCACCAATGGCGCACGCTTCGGGACCAAATGTCGATTTACTCAAATTCGGCTCATCATCGGCTTCATTAATGTAATCCCAATAATATTCAGCCTTTACGGTATTGTCGCGTTCGCGGGCCAGGCCGCTAACCGGATGCGCAAAGTCCCAGAAGTAACGGAATGTTTGACGTTGCACAATATCCAGCAATGCCGAATCGCTGATATTTTTCACCACACCTACCGGTGCGATATCAACCGGGCCTCCTGCTTTAATGGCAGCATGTTTCTTTTGAGCAAATGCCACAGAAACGAAAACAATAAAAGTAAAAGTGACAATGAAGCTCTTTTTCATGAATAATTTGACGGGGATAATTGAAAGCGGGCAAAGCTGCCTTATTGGTTTATGAAGCTAAGGTAGTATAATTATTGGTTCGTGACGGGCATAAACTATCAACTTAAAGGATCCTTGGAATGGCAAAATAAAACGTAGAGCCTACACCGCTCTGGCTCTCAGCCCATATCTCGCCCTCATGTCGCTGGATAATTTCGGCGCACAAATACAAACCGATACCAAAGCCTGAAATATGCTGCGTATGATTGCTTTGCACGCGGTAATAGCGTTCAAATAATTTATCCTTATCCTGCGGTTTTATACCCATTCCCTCATCTCTTACGCGTACCTGTACATTACCTTCCGCGATGACACATTGTACTTCTATATTTTTCCCCCTGGGCGAATATTTAACTGCATTGCTCAACAAATTGGAAATAACTGAGCCGATCTTGTCCCTGTCTGCATTGACCATTATTGGTTTATGAGGGTTAAAATGGATACTGTGAGTCGCAACAATCAGTTCCGTCTCATCAATAACTTCCTGTATTAATTGTTCTATATCAAATTTCTCTTTGATGATATGGAGTTTACCGGACTCCAGGCGCGACAAGTTCAAAAAACCATTGATCATGGAGGTCATTCTTTTGGCCTGCTTATTGGCATTCGCGGCAGCACCGGCGACAAACGGATCCGGATTGTTTTTTAATTTGATATCCAGCAATTGTATAATGGCCGTTAACGACGTAAGCGGAGTCTTTAACTCATGACTTACCATCCCTATAAAATCATTCTTACGGAGCTCATCTTGCTTTTGCTCGGTAATATCAATTGCGAGCCCCGAAAAGTGCGCGCCACGGTTACCTACCGCCGGATATATCTTTCCCAGCGCCCTCACCCACCTTTTTTTTCCGTCCTCGCTAACAAGCGGATGCTCCAGGCTATAGCCTTTATCTTCCGCAATAGCCTCCTGAATCCTGGTTTTAACCCTTTCATGGTATTCAGGCGGGATCCGGTTCAAAATCGCATCGAAAGTAACTTCTGCATCAGGATCGAGGCCGTAAATCTCGCGCAACCGGTCAGACACAATAAACTCGCGCGTCTCGACATCCATATACCAGGTAGCCGCGTTAGCTGCTTCGACCGAAAAGCGCAACATTTCCTCAGCGCGGAATTTTTCTAACCGGGAAACTACGCGCTGAGTTACGTCTATGGCTACCTGCAGCACGCTATGCGTAACTCCATCCTCGTCTTTTATTGGCTGAAAAATAAAATCAAAATAGCCTTCTTTTAGCTCGCCGTCATGGACCAATAATGCCCTTGCCTCATACCCATGATAAATCTCTCCGCTAACAAACACATCGTCTATCAATTTCAGAAATGGCTGCCCCTCCCCTTCCAATTCGGGCAACGCAACAGAAAGCGGCTTACCGGTAACGCTGGCCGGTTTACCCCATATCCGCAACATCCCATCATTAACCGACTCAACGATCGCTTCGCGGCCGCGATAAACAGCTATACCGACAGGAGCATGCTGTACTAAATCACGATATTTTGCCTCACTTACTTTAAGCTCGTTGATGATGTCCCTTAATTGCACCTGGGCTTCTATTAATTCTTTATTAGCCCATGCCAGATCATCATTTACCCGCCGCAGCGCCTCCTCATTGGCTTTTCTGTCGGTAATGTCAAGTACACAGCCTATAAAACGAATCGGTTTATCCTGATCGTCAAAATAAACCTGTCCTTTTGCCCTCACCCAGCGTGTTTTTCTATCTTCAACCCCAACGGTCCGATACTCAACGTCGTACACGCCATTGGTTAGCTCTTTATTGTAAACATCCTCAACAGCTTTTTGTATCCGTTTTCGATCATGCGGGTGCAATCCATTTATAAAATCATCAGTACTTACAGGCTTCTGATGACTTATTCCGAACAAAGTACGGCACCGGGCATCCCATTCCAGCACACCGGTTTCCATGTTCATGTCAAAAAGCCCCAGTTCGCCTGCTTCTTTTGACAAACGTGCCTGAGTAAGCACCCGTTCCATTTCTTTACGCGTCGTTACTTCTTCGGTCACTTCAATAGCCACTACAATGACACCCGTTATCGCCCCTTCTCTATTCCGGAAGGCCTGGTTTATAAAATTATAATAGCCTTCTTCCAGCTTGCCCCTGCGGTGCAAATAAACCTTCGCTTCATGGCCAATAAAGCTTACGCCCGTCCTGAAAACATCCCGCATAATTTGCGGATAAGGCTGATCTTTCAATTCAGGCAGTGCTTCTTCAAGAGGCTTTCCCCTGACACTGGCATCCTTACCCCACAATTGCAAAAACTTATCGTTAATAACCTCCAATACCATGTCCTCACCTGTGAACAGGCCCATCGCAACCGGCGACTGCATGATCATATTAAGGAAATTTGCCTCGCTTTCGGTAAGTGCGTTTACCAGAGTTTGAAGGTTCTTTTGCATTTCTGCCAATTCTTCATTAGTGGAAACCAGGTTTTCGTTCGCAGCGGTAATCGCTTGATTGATCTGCTGTTGTTCCTGGCGGGAGATCGTCTTATCCGAAACGTCTATAGCTACGATCATTATCCCATCCACCTCGCCATCTAAATCCCTCATTGGTTCGTAAACAAAATCGAAGTGCTTTATTTGTGGCGCACCATTATCTGTCAATATTACCTCACACTCCTTCAAATGGTGGCTTTTACCTGTGTTCATCACACCGATGGTAATAGCTTCATCCCCGGCAATATTTTTGGCATTCGCTGTCCAGTAAGATTTATCTTTAAATTCCTCTTTGGTTTTGCCAATGATCTTCAGGAAAGCATCATTCACTTCTTCAACCAACAATGCCTGCCCTTTAAGGATACACATTCCTACCGGCGCTTGCCTCACCATGTTGCGGATATTTTCATGATTAAGCTTAGCCTGGTTCATAGCACACACCCTTGCGGTGGTTTCCATGCAGATTACCAGGACACCGCGGATGGCCCCGAGCTCATCTCTGATAGGACTATACGAAAAATCAAAATAACAATCTTCAAAATACCCATGCCTGTTTAAGGGCACCATAAAATCGGGATAACTCACCGTATCCCCACTCATTACGCGATCAAAAAGAGGTTTGATGGTATACCATATTTCGGCGAACGTTTTTCTTGTACTCAGGCCCAAAGCCTGTGGGTGCCGGGCATCACCCAGTATCTGACTAAAGGGATCATTATATAGCTGCAAATAATCGTCGCCCCAACAGATAAGCACAGGGAAATTTGTAGAAAGCATCATACTGGCCGACTGTTTTAAAGTTGCCGGCCAAAACACCGGGTCGCCTAATGGGGTGGCCGACCAATCCTTCGATCTGATAAGATTTCCCATCTGGCCGCCCCCTATTAAAAAAGGCGGCACAGATGTTTGCACGTTTTCCTTCAATGACATAGGTTGATTATCATATAAAGCAAAGACCGAATTTACTAATTTTTAAATTTACTTGCTTGTTAATAAATTTTTTTCCTATAGTTTTAAACAAACAGCGTTTTGTTGTAGATTAAACAAAATTCTACCGTTACAACTTTCTTCAATAAATCTTACCTTTAGTCTCTGAACTTACTTATCATAAATGAAGCTGACGCGTAACCCCTATTTCATTTTTCTGCCGTTCCTTATTTTGTACGCCGTTGTCATCCTGATTAATAAATGGCCAACACTTTATGGTGATGAGATACGCTATGTCGATTTCTCCTGGCACATATTGCACGGCTACTACTCGCCGCCTAAACCGCATATTGATTTGTGGAATGGCCCCGGGTATCCACTAACAATCGTGCCATTTATGTGGTTAAAGATCCACGCTTTAACCATCACCCTGATGAATGCGGTCTATCTGTATTTAACAATCGTTTTCCTGTATCGGGCGCTTAAGCTGGTTACCAGCCATAAAATCGCCTTGCTGTTTACGCTGGCGCTTGCTATTTACCCTAATGCCCTTTCGATACTTCCCATTTTGTATACCGAGGCATTTACCTATTTCCTGGTTTCGTCTTTTGTTTATGCATTGACGCTTTGCTACACGCGAGGGAGCAGCAAATATGGAATCATTGCTGGATTGGTATTGGGTTATCTCACTTTAACCAAGATCATCTTTGGTTATGTCCTGCTGATCGGCCTTGTTACTTGTCTTATCTTGTTATTGTTCAAAAAGAACAGGCCCTATCACTTGTTATCTGTAAAGGTTTTACTGATTGCCTTTGCTGTCACGATGCCTTATCTGTACTATACCTATCAACTGACAGGCAAAGTTTTTTATTGGGGAAATTCAGGCGGGATGAGTCTATATTGGATGAGCTCGCCCTACGATAATGAGTATGGCGACTGGAAGCTCCCAGAGCTAAGCAATAACCAGTATCCGATGCTATTTAAGTCCCCCGAAGGCGCGGCTATGCTGAAGAAAAACCACTCAAAAGAGATAAAATTTATTCTGATTCATAATGAAGTTGAACAGGATGCCCTTTTTAAACAGGCAGCTATAAGAAATATCGAAAGTCACCCATTGAAGTTTATAGCGAATTATTACTACAACTGCTCGCGCATGTTGTTTAATTTTCCTTACAGCTATTCCTACCAGGATAGTGCTGTTGTGGGTAATATCATCCGGGGATCTTTGCTATTTTGGACGTCGCTTATCGGTATAACGGTCACATTGCTTAACTGGAAAAGGGTGATCTACCCCGTAAAATTTCTGCTGCTTGTCACCGGGATTTATTTAGGACTAAGCGGCGCTCTAAGTGCTTATCCGCGGCAACTGGATGTGATGATACCTATATTGCTGTTCTGGCTGGGTATTTTGGCATTTCACCTGAAGAAACCATCTATGCGGTTTGCAGGCGATGAAAGCCTGGAAGATATAAGTCTCTCTGAATTGAAAGGCATCGGTATAAAACAAATTGAAAACACCAGTGGCTAAGATTTTTTATCTTATAAAAAAATCAACCTCACCGTCTGATGAGCTGGGATTTATAACTTCGAAAGCCAAATGCCCTGTTGGAGTTTTTGTTAACGGATCTCTTACCGTCCAATGAAGATTGGGTGGGTGAGTGCCCCTGGTAGTGGTGCAGCTAATGCCCGTCATCCGTACAACAGAATCCGAAGGAAAGGCGAGATAAGTATTTGTATAAGCTTCCTGACATTCGACCAATCCAGTGGCTAAAGTAGAACGTTTGAACGTTACGTCGGCGGCAGGGTAGCCAACAAATGACTCTTTGTAGGTGAAAGAATCTGTGGTAAAAGAAATTAACTCAATAACACCTGTAAGTTGCGTTCCGGGCGCCACAGGCACGAATTTCCCATGATGATAGTTACCATTATTAAAATACCAGTTAGCTATCGTCCAGCTACCATTCTCCCATTGAAGCACCGGTTGCAAAGCACCACGATCCAAACCATTCCACCAAAAAATAGTTGAATCCCTTGGAGGAGTGGAAGGGACGATCCAACTGGTCGAAAATGATTTGATCGTGTCGCCAGGAGGCAAATCGGCGGATGTATAGCTCGCGCCGTCATGATAAGTTTCGTCAAGAGGTACAGCCGGCGCCGGTTTTACTATTTTGTTTTTTGTACAACCCAAAACAGTAATGGAAAGGACTAATAGAGCAAAGCGTAGTTTCTGATTTCTCATATTTAACAGATCTTATATTAGTTGGCTTAGCAATAGTAATAAATAACAAAATAACAAAGCCTGTCAGCCATTGCGCAAACGTTTGATATCGCCGTATTTTATTGATCAACGCGCTAAATGAATAATTTAAGTCTATTAAAAAGCCAAAATAAAATGGCCAGCTTTTTTAATTTC
>JAFAKI010000334.1 GCA_019235595.1 Mucilaginibacter sp.
CAGCAAAAAACAAAAGAAGCCGAGCTGATCCTCAAAAAATTGACAGTGAATGACTATGTGATTTTGCTGGACGAAAAAGGTTTGGAATTATCCTCCTCTCAATTTGCCGCTTATATTGATAAAAAAGCGATTGGTTCAGTTGCTAACCTGGTTTTTATTGTAGGTGGCCCTTATGGGTTGATCAGTCGGTTTACCAGCGGGCAAATGATAAAATATCGCTCTCGCGGATGACTTTTTCGCATCAAATGATACGATTATTCTTCGTGGAGCAGCTTTACCGGGCCTTCACCATCATCAAAGGTGAGCCCTACCATCACTCCTGACCGGGAAGACGAAATCGTCAGTATTTTGTAAAATGCTTACTTTTGCTACAGAAAAAAAACAGTTTTCCGGTATTCCATATCTAATTTTGATAAAAAATCTGCCCAGGTATGCATCAAATATTACTCGAATTAGTCTCCGTTAAGTTCATTATCCTCTATATTCTGATCATTTCCACTATTATTGTTCATTACCGGGGGAAGATCAGGTACAAGTTTTTCAGGCAGCTTACCGACCACTCCACCTTTATGGCGCCTATCAATATTCCGATGTATGCTTTATCGGGAGTGGAGAATAGACCGTACATCAGTCAGGCCAATTTCCCCCAACTCGCCGTACTGAAACAGAATTGGCAGGTAATACGTGATGAGGCCCTACAATTAGAGCGCGAGGAATTGATCAAAGGCTCAAACAAGTATAATGATGTGGGTTTTAACTCTTTCTTCAGGCGTGGATGGAAACGTTTCTACCTGAAATGGTATGATGATTTCCATGAATCGGCTAAAAAGCATTGCCCCCAAACTATCGAACTGATAAAAAGTGTACCTTCTATCAAAGCAGCTATGTTTGCCGTGTTACCGGCAGGCAGCCAGCTTTTGCAGCACCGTGACCCTTATGCAGGTTCATTGCGCTATCATCTAGGACTGATCACTCCTAATTCGGCTGATTGCCATATTGTGGTCGACGGCGAGAGCTATTACTGGAAAGACGGCGATGACGTAATTTTCGATGAGACCTATATCCACCATGCTGAAAATAAAACTGATGTAGATCGGATTATCCTGTTTTGTGATATCGAACGCCCGGTAAAGACTATATTTGGTCGTGCATGGAATAAATTCTTCGGATGGTTTATCATGGCCGCTGCGGCTTCGCCGAATATGGGTAATGATAAAACCGGGAACATCAATAAAATTTTTAAATACATCTATTCCATCAGGCTGCTTGGCAAACGTATTAAAGCCTATAATATTAAGCTGTATTATGTGGTAAAATACCTGTTAATGCTTATTATATTATACTTTGCTTTTTTCAGGTGGATCATTAATCTGATTTTTAAACATTAACTTTGCCTGCATGGCAGCAGGACACTCACATTCGCACGATCATTCGCACCGTCACTCTCATTCACATGGTCATCACCATCACCATGATCATACCCCGAAGCTGGATCATTTAAATAATGCCTTTATTGTTGGTATTGTTTTAAACTCGGCTTTTGTATTGTTGGAAGTAGTCGCCGGATTGTGGAGCCACTCATTATCCCTGCTGACCGATGCCGGTCATAACCTGAGCGACGTAGCCGGGCTCGCATTGGCGTTGCTGGCTTTCAAACTAAGTAAAGTAAGCTCTAACCAGGATTATACTTATGGGTATAAGCGCTCAACCATCATTGTATCTTTCTTTAATGCGTTGGTGCTTTTCATTGCTGTAGGTTTTATAGGCTACGAAGCAGTAATGCGGTTAATTCACCAGGAAGCCGTAGCAGGCGGAACAATGGCCTGGGTGGCCTTTGCAGGCATAGGTATCAACGGTTTTACTGCATGGCTTTTTGTGAAAGACAAAGATAAAGACCTGAACGTAAAAGGCGCTTACCTCCACATGGCGGTTGATGCTATCGTATCGTTTGGGGTAGTTATATCAGGTATTATCATCTATTTCACTCATTTATATTGGATAGACAGCATTGTGAGCTTGATCGTTGCTATCGTTATCCTTCGTGGAACATGGAGCTTGCTGATTGATAGTTTACGCCTCGAGATGGATGGGGTTCCAAAGGAAATGGATCTTGAAAAAATCAAACAGGAGTTGATGAAAGGAAAAGGTGTTATAGACGTTCACCACATCCACGTATGGGCATTAAGCACCACCGAAAACGCATTGACGGCTCATCTGGTGATCGATCAGAACGCCGTCTCTTCTTTCGACAGCATCAAACACGA
>JAFAKI010000149.1 GCA_019235595.1 Mucilaginibacter sp.
CAGTCGGGTCGGGTCAGGGAGCGTCTGTCATGCCGTCCTACCACCCCCAAAGGATCGAACCGAAATGGCAGGCCTACTGGGAGCAGAACAAGACCTTCCGCGCCCGTGACCTCGTGCCCGGCAAGCCGAAGCTGTACGTCCTGGACATGTTCCCGTATCCCAGCGGGGCCGGACTCCATGTGGGTCATCCCCTGGGGTATATCGCTTCAGATATCTTCAGCCGCTTTAAAAGACTGAAAGGCTTCAATGTACTGCACCCGATGGGTTACGATGCTTTCGGTTTGCCGGCAGAACAATATGCCATTGAAAACGGCGTACACCCAACCATATCTACAGAACAAAACATCAATAACTTTCGCAAGCAGCTTGATAATATAGGTTTTTGCTTTGATTGGGACAGAGAGGTGCGTACCAGCGATCCTAATTACTATAAATGGACGCAATGGATTTTCTTGCAGTTGTTCAAAAGTTTTTTAAATCGTCAAACAAACAAAGCGGAAAGCATTGACGAATTGGTGCGTGTGTTTGAAAAAGAGGGTAATGTTTCTCACGTTTGCCCGGGAGATAATTCCATCCGTTTTACAGCAGGTGAATGGGCGGCTTTTGACCAAAAGCGCCAACAAGAAATTTTAATGAATTATCGTTTGGCTTTTTGCGGCTACGGTGAGGTGAATTGGTGCGAGGCTTTGGGAACCGTATTGGCTAACGATGAGGTAATAAACGGTGTAAGTGAACGCGGTGGTTTTCCTGTTGTTAAAAAGAAATTACGCCAGTGGTATTTGCGCATTACCGAATATGCAGACAGATTATTGACGGGATTGGATACGATTGATTTCAGCGATGCAATGAAGGAAATGCAAACCAATTGGATTGGTAAAAGCAGTGGTGCTGAAATTACTTTTAAAGTTGCGGGCAGTGAGGGCGAATTAACAGTGTACACTACTCGCCCGGATACCATTTTCGGTGTGGATTTTATGGTGATTGCGCCGGAGCATGATTTGGTTGCACAAATAACCACAGGCGAGCAAGCCAAAGCAGTAGAAGAGTATGTTGCGTATGTAAAGAGCCGCAGCGAGCGTGAGCGTATGGCGGAGAAAAAAATCAGTGGTTGCTTTACGGGCGCTTATGCGGTCAATCCTTTTAACGGTAATAAAATTCCGGTTTGGATCAGCGAATATGTATTGGCAGGTTACGGTACGGGCGCTATTATGGCTGTGCCTTGCGGCGATGAACGCGATTTTAAATTCGCGAAGCATTTCAATATTCCTGTTACCAATATTATAGGTGATGCATTTAACGGCGAAGAGGCGAATGCAACGAAAGATGCAAAATTGGTGAACAGCGATTTCTTGAATGGCATGGTCATGCGCGATGCTATGGATGTAGTGATTAAGAAGTTGGAGGAGATGAAAATAGGTGTGCGCAAAGTGAATTTTAAAATGCGCGATGCTGCTTTCAGCCGCCAACGTTATTGGGGCGAGCCGTTCCCTATTCAATGGAAAGACGGTGTTGCCATTCCTTTACCTGAAACTGCGTTGCCTTTAGAATTACCGCATGTTGATAGTTACAAACCGGGACCGGAAGGTGAAGGCCCGTTGGCCAATATTCCGGAATGGGTGGCTAAGGAATTAGAGACGAACACAATGCCGGGTTACGCAGGTTCTTCTTGGTATTTTTTACGCTATATGGACCCACATAATGACAATACTTTTTGCGATAGAAAGGTGAGTGATTATTGGAACCAAGTTGATATTTATATTGGCGGTACAGAACATGCCGTTGGGCATTTGTTGTACAGCCGTATGTGGACGAAAGCTTTGTATGATTTAGGTTATATAGGCTTTGACGAGCCTTACAGAAAGCTTGTTAACCAAGGTATGATTCAAGGCAGCAGCCGTTTTGTGTATAGAGTAAGAGGCACGAATAAATTTGTTTCTTTTGGATTGAAAGATGGTTATGAAACAGACAAGCTTCATGTTGATGTTAATTTTGTTGATGGTGTAGAG
>JAFAKI010000267.1 GCA_019235595.1 Mucilaginibacter sp.
GGGGCGTTGATGGCATTTCGTTCGGCAAAGCCGCGAACAGTTGCATTAGCCGAATTGATGTCGCGCAGATAGCGGCGGCGTCCTTTGAGCGTACATACATAACCATTTTCGCGGGCAAAGTTCATCGTATCACTCATGTATTGCTTGATGCCAGGATACTGAGCGAAATAGTTTTCGATAATTTCTGCAGCTTCTTTACGCGGAATACCCAGGTTTTGCGATAAGCCAAATGCCGATTGCCCGTAAATGATGCCGAAGTTTACCGCTTTGGCATTGCGGCGCTCATCGCTACTCACCTCGTGCAACTGTTTGCCATACACTTTAGCTGCGGTTGCGGTGTGGATGTCGTGATTATTAATAAAGGCATCCATCATGTTCTTATCCTTGCTTATCTCCGCTATGATACGTAATTCAATTTGCGAATAATCCGCTGATACGATCGTGTGATTTTCATCGCGCGGTATAAATGCCTTGCGTATCTCGCGGCCGCGCTCGGTGCGGATAGGAATATTTTGCAGGTTGGGGTTGATAGAACTTAAGCGACCGGTTGCTGCAATAGCCTGGTTGTATGAAGTGTGTACACGGCCTGTCTTCGGGTTCACCATTTGCGGCAATGCATCTACATAGGTCGATTTTAGTTTTTGCAGCTGACGGTAATCCAGGATATCTCTTACGATATCGCTTTTTGAGGCCAATGACAATAAAACATCTTCACCGGTTTGGTACTGCCCGGTTTTGGTCTTTTTAGCCTTTGGATCGAGCATCAGCTTCTCGAACAACACTTCGCCTAATTGTTTTGGCGATGCAATATTGAACCTTACCCCCGCTTTTTCATACACAGTCTTTTCATATTTTATAATGTCGGCCTCCAATTCTTTTGAAAAACCTTTCAGCATATCATGGTCAATCCGCACGCCTTCAAACTCCATATCAGCCAGCACGTAGATCAGTGGATATTCTATTTCATTGGCAAGCTTGTCACCCTCAACCTCTTTTAATTTCGGTTCGAAAACTGATCTGAGTTGTAGTGTGATATCGGCGTCCTCAGCGGCATAGTCTTTTATCTTTTCATATTCTACATCGCGCATATTGCCCTGGGCCTTTCCTTTAGCGCCTATCAGCGTGGTAATAGATACCGGACTATAACCCAAATAATTTTCAGACAGCACGTCCATATTATGACGCGTATCCGGATCGATGATATAATGGGCAAGCATGGTATCAAACAACTCACCCTTCACTTCAAGGCCATACCATTTCAAAACCAGCACATCATACTTAATATTCTGACCGGTTTTGCTAATGGAGGCATCTTCCAGCACAGGTTTGAATTCGTCAACGATTGCTTTTGCTTCCTTTTGATCAGCAGGAACGGGTATATACCAGCCTTCGCCGTGTTTTATAGAAAACGAAAGACCTACCAGTTCGCAATCATTGGCATCAGTGCCTGTGGTCTCGGTATCAAAGCAAATGCTTTTATGCTTTTTAAGTGTGTTGATTAGTTCGGCGCGCTTTTCGGCAGTATCTACCAGATAGTATTCATGAGGAGTATTGTTGATATTTTTACCAGCGACAACTGTTTCCGGTTCGTCTATATCCGTGATTTCCACCTGCATGGTTATTGGTCGTGCATTCGGCACAGGCTCGCCAAACAGATCAGTTTGAATACCAACTGCTTTGGTTTCGGTAATGCTGAAATCCTCCCCAAATACGCGCTTTCCCAAAGTCCTGAACTCTAGTTCAGCAAATAACGGCTCTAGCAGGTCTTTACTTGGCGCACCCATTTCGAGCCCTTCTTCATCCAGTTCGACAGGTGCATTTAGATTGATGGTTGCTAATCTTTTGGATAACAGCCCTTGCTCGGCAAATTGCTCTACATTTTCGCGCTGTTTACCTTTTAATTCATGGCTATTGGCAATGATATTCTCAACAGAACCATATTGTTTAATGAGTTGCTTGGCTGTTTTCTCACCAATACCCGGTATACCCGGAATATTGTCCACCGCATCACCCCACAAGCCTAAAATGTCGATTACTTGTTCTACACGCTCCACTTCCCATTTCTCCAGCACTTCCTTCACACCCAATATCTCCATTTCGTTACCCAGGCGCGCAGGTTTATATATTTTGATTTTTTCAGAAACCAGCTGAGCGAAATCCTTATCCGGGGTCATGCAAAACACATCGTAGCCTTTTAGCTCGGCTTTTTTAGCAAGCGTGCCAATGATATCATCAGCTTCATAACCGTCGGAGGTAATAACCGGGATATTGAACCCTAAAATTATCTTATAGATATAAGGTATAGCCGCCGACAGGTCTTCGGGCATAGCCTCGCGTTGTGCTTTGTAATGCTCAAACTCCGTATGGCGCTCGGTGGGGGCCTCGGTGTCAAACACCACCGCCATATGCGTTGGCCGTTCCTTCCTGATCACTTCCAGCAGGGTATTTGTGAAACCCAGCATGGCCGAAGTATTCAGTCCGCCTGACGTGAAGCGCGGGGCTTTACTTAATGCAAAATGTGCCCGGTAAATAAGGGCCATGCCATCCAGAAGAAAGAGTTTTTTCATAACACGATTACACTGATTTGTAAAATGTGATTACACCGATTTAATAGGATTACACCGATGGATTTTTCCAAAATTACAATTAATGTTCACTTCGCAATCGGTGAAATCAAAAATCAATCTGTGTAATCACTTGAAGGAACAATCAGGCAGGTGATCGTTTACCATACCAGTAGCCTGCATGTGGGCGTAGCAGATAGTAGTACCAAAAAATTTGAAGCCGCGCTTTTTCATATCCTTGCTAATGGCGTCGGAGATTGGCGTGCTTGCGGGAATTTTATCGGTATAGTTGACGATAGGTTTGCCATCAGGCATAAAGCTGTATAGGTACTTATCAAAAGAGCCAAACTCCTTTTGCACATCAATAAATTTTTGAGCATTATTGACTGCTGCCAGTATTTTCAACCTATTGCGGATAATACCGGTATCCTGCATCAGGCGTTCTACATCTTCATCGGTAAAAGCAGCAACCTTTTTTACTTCAAAATCAGCAAATGCTTTTCGGTAGCCCTCGCGTCTGCGTAATATGGTGATCCAGCTTAAGCCTGCCTGTGCAGATTCGAGTATTAGAAATTCAAATAACTTTTTATCGTCGTGGACTTCTTTGCCCCATTCGTTGTCGTGGTAGTCCATGTATAAAGGATCAGTTCCGGGCCAGATGCATCTCTTTAACTCTGAAGTCTTAAGTCTTGAGTCTGAAGTCATTTTTATTCTTATTTAAATTTATCAGGATTATTTATCATATAAAGAAGCAGATGTGATACTTCTTCACTTTGCTTGTTCAAATTATGGAATTGATCATCGGTAATATATTTACATGCTAATGAAGCGTCCAGCCATGCCTGTGTTTCTCCGTTTTCCATATCGGCATCAGTTAGCTTACTCACGAAGTGATTTGGATATCGGCGTTTTTTATACGCTTCGGCAATGCAAGCAAATACTGACCGTGAGGACCTTCTAATTTGATCTATTAAACTGTAAGTCTCTTCTTTCGGAAACTTCTTCGTAGCCTCGAAAATTTCCATTGACAGTTTAAATGCTTTCTTATAAGCGATAAGTTCTCTGAAGGTACCCATTGTTTGGTCTGGTTTAAGTTGCGTCTAAAATCGATATAATAAAACAATACAGCAAATCGACTTAAGACTTTCGACTCCAGACTTAAGACTCAAGATTCAATTCATCCCAGTACTCCACAGCTCTACGGTAATGCGGAATAACAATCGATCCTCCAACTAAATTCGCGATCATAAATATCTCATTCATCTCATCATAGTTGACACCGGCTTCATGGCATTTGCCTAAATGGTATTTAATGCAATCGTCGCAGCGTAGCACCATTGAGGCTACCAGGCCCAGCATTTCTTTGGTTTTTACATCCAGCGCGCCTTCAGCATAACTGGTAGTATCGAGTGCAAAAAAGCGTTTGATGTTGGTGTTTGCCGATTCCATTATCCTGTCGTTCATTTTGGTGCGATAGGCATTGAAATCATCTACAAGTTTTCCCATGATTTTTAATTAGTGAATGAGTGAGTTAGTGAATTAATGATTGTTAGAATGGTGAATTGTTGATTTGTTTTTGGAACGTTAAAGGTATAAATCCTTTATCTTTAGCTGGTCATATCTTAGTAATAAACCTTCAGAAATTTACGGATCATGGAAAGCTTATCCCCCAATATTTTTGTGAGCAATATGTCCGAAACCATTGCATTTTACAGGATGCTCGGTTTTAAGATAACAATGTCGGTACCCGAAAATGGTGACGACCTGATTTGGGTGATGATGGTGAACGGTAGCGTTACTATCATGTTCCAGACCTATGAAAGTTTAGGAGAAAGTTTGCCCCAGGTTCAGCGTAAAGATGGTGGTTCGCTGCTTCTGTACATCAATCTGAAAAATATCAGGCATTTCTTTGAGTCGATAAAAGATAAGGTGAAAGTATTAAGCGGCCTGGACGTGACTTTCTATGGGGCAACGGAATTTTCCATCCTGGATAATAACAACTATGTATTAACCTTTGCTGAACACGAATGATAAAATTTAAGCGGGCCAACCATATCAATATCTGCGTAACGCCGGAACAGCTGGACGATGCAAAAGCTTTTTATATGGACGTGATCGGTTTAGAACTCATACCACGCCCTGATCATATCTTTCATAGTAAAGGCTACTGGTTTAATATTGGCGATATACAGTTACACATCGGTGTTGAACCCAAAATGCCGCGCTCAACCCGGCACACTGCTTTTGAGGTGGAGGATGTAGCAGCAGCAAAAAAACTGCTTGAAGCGCATCATGTTGAACTAGTAAAAGAACCCGTAGTGCCAGGCTGGGACAGGTTTGCTTTTTATGATCCGTTCGGAAACAGGATAGAACTGATACAGATCGTCTCCGTTTTGTAAACAAACTATCTTCAGCAAGTATCGGGTTTAATTCGGCTTTGAATAGTTGTATCTTCGATGTATGAATCCAACCCAAACTATCACTGAAACCAGAATAACAGCCACTAAAGTCAGGATAACCTCCATTGATTTTTTGCGGGGCACCATTATGATCATTATGGCGCTTGATCATGTGAGAGATTATTTATTCTTCGGATCGTTTTATTTTGATCCGACTGATCTGACAAAAACAAGCGGGGTATTATTCTTTACACGTTGGATCACCCATTTTTGCGCACCTATATTTTTGCTGCTTGCAGGCACATCAGCTTATTTGATGGGGCAAAGGAAAACCAAAAGAGAATTGTCCATTTTCCTGGTAAAGCGTGGGCTTTGGCTGATTTTACTGGAGATGATAGTTACCAACTTCGGCTGGAATTTCAATATCACCTTCCCCATGTTTTTCTTTATTACGATATGGGCGCTGGGGCTGGGTATGATCATACTTGCCGGGTTGATCTATTTGCCAAAAAGGGTGGTCCTTGCTCTTAGTCTTGTGGTTATTTTCGGTCATAACTTATTGGATAATATTCACTTCCCTGCCAATACATTAGCCGAATTTGG
>JAFAKI010000071.1 GCA_019235595.1 Mucilaginibacter sp.
ATGATATTGAATGGACGGGGAAGATTATTAAAGATATCTGCTATTATAATGCGAAGAGTTATTTCAACTTTTGAATAATTGGGGTGTCACACTGAGGCACTCGAAGTGCGGTGCGTAGAGGCCTGCCCACTATGCTTCGAGTGCCTCATCATGACACCATCTGGTACTTCTATTCTCTATAACGAATCTTAATCACCAGCTTTTTCAAACTATCAACCCCGTCAACCTTAATATCCGGGCGGTGTGCGTCCTGCGGGAAGAATAAGAAGAATTCTTTTGGGGTAGCGGTAAGATATTTACCTTCAACGTTATAATTGGCTGCGTCACGCCCTCCACTATATGGCTCGGTAACCGTAGCTTTTGCAACAGGCGCCATGCCTAATTTTACTTTGCCTGAAATGACATATTGCAAATCAATATATTTTCGGTGCGATTCCCATTTCACATCTTCCAGCTTTTTTGGCGGACCGGTGGATATCATGGCGTAAGCGTTATCACCGTCAATAGGGTATTTCCCCGGAGCCATTGTAGCTAGCTTGCTGTCGCTTAAAAAAACAAAAACTTTATCCCACAAAGCCTTGTTGCTTTCGTACTGTCGCATAAATTCGACGCTATTAATGGAGGGATCGGCCTTTATCTTAAGGTTTTTAGCCCACACACGGCTTTTTACCCATTCATTGGCTGCCTTAACTTTCGCGGCAGGGTCAGTTTGGGCATAGGCTGTAATTGCAGTAAGAAACGAAATTATTAGGGCAGCGATTTTTAAGGTTTTCATGGATCGGTGAATTGGTTATGCAATTTACATGTAAAAGAATTATGTCGTTAGGATGACATTGTTTTTTGCTTATTTGTTTGAATTTTGTAATTTTGTTTGTATGGTAATAGAGACAATCGAGGATTTTTACAAGAACAAATTCGACTGGATGCCAGATAATATTCAGCAAAATATCGGGCATTTCAACGTGTTTAAAATGGATAACTATACTGTGCCAACCGGCAAGCAAATGACCTTTGGACGTCGTAGTTACTACAAAGTCAGTTTGACGCGCGGAGAAGCAATATTGCATTATGCCGACCGAAGTATCCAATTGACCGGCACATCGTTGGTATTCTTTAACCCACTAGTGCCTTACACTTTTGAATCGTTGGTGGACCATCGTTCGGGGTTCTTTTGCATATTCACGGACGAGTTTTTTGCCGGACGGTTTAGGGGTGGTTTGAGCGATCTGCCCGTATTTGCCACGGGAGGAAGACCTATTTATGCGCTGAATGAGCAGCAGGAGGACTATGTAGTCGCTTTGTTCATGAAAATGCTTGATGAATTGAACTCTGATTTTGATTTCAAATATGAGATGATCAAGAATTATATCACCGAATTAGCCTATTACGCCCTCAAAACCACACCGTCTGAAAATCTATATAAGCATATCGATGCCAAATCGAGAATAACCTCGGTGTTTACTGAATTGCTTGAGCATCAGTTCCCTATAGAAGCGCCATCGCAGCGTTTTGCTATGCGGTCGGCTAATGACTTTGCACAGCGGCTGTCGATCCACGTCAATCATTTGAACAGGGCGATACGCGAAACTACAGGCAAAACCACGACTGATCATATTGCTGAACGTTTACTGCGGGAAGCTAAATCATTATTAAAACACACGGACTGGAATATTTCCGAAATCGGCTATTGCCTGGGTTTTGAAGAGCCTACCCACTTTAATAATTTCTTCAAGAAGCAAACACATCAGACGCCTACTTCTTTTCGAAATGTTTGAATTTTGTAACCATTGGTTTGAATAATGTAATGCTTTGCCTTCTGTTCTGATTTAATTTTGTTCTTATGAAGACAAGAACAGAAACAGATAGTAAGAAAAAAGTATGGTTCATCACCGGTGCTTCAAAAGGGTTCGGGCTAAGCATCGTAAAACAGTTGCTTTGCGCCGGGCATTTTGTTGCGGCTACTTCCCGCGATAAGGAAGCATTAGCAAGAGCAGTTAACCGGGATGAAAGTAATTTTTTGCCATTGCAGGTTGACCTGGCTAATGAGAGCAGCGTATCGCTGGCGCTTCAACATACCTATGAAGAATTTGGCCGGATAGACGTGGTGATCAATAATGCAGGCTACGGTATAGGAGGCGCAATTGAAGAGTTGACCGATGAAGAAACCCGGCAAGCATTTGATATCAACGTATTTGCTACCTTAAACGTGGTAAGAAATGTGATGCCTTATTTGCGTGAGCAGCACTCGGGCCATATCATCAATATATCTTCCTCAGGAGGTTTTGCACCAGGTATGGGTTGGTCGATTTACTGCGCAGCCAAATCGGCAGTAATTACATTGAGCGAAGTATTAGCAGAAGATGTAAAGCATTTGGGCATTAAGGTGACTTGCGTATCTCCGGGATCATTCCGTACCAATTTTCTGAATGGTGAATCAATTGCAGTGGCTGAGAACCCGATTGATGACTACAGGGATATTGCGGAGGCGCGTAGACAATATATGAAAAGAGACGGCCAGCAACCCGGCGACCCGGAAAAAGCTGCTGCAGCCATTATTAAAGTGGCAGGAGAGGAGAACCCGCCTGTGCACTTGTTATTAGGTGGTGACGCTTACAATCGCGTATTAACAAGGCTGGATGCGCTGCATAATAATATTCGTGAAATGGGCGAGGTAACCTGCTCAACCGACTTATAATTGATCACTCTGCGCTTGTTTTAATCCATATATTCAAAAAAAGCTCCGGTTCCTTGATGGCCGGAGCTTTTTTGTTATAGAGTCATGGTTACTTCAACGAAGTACCATAAAATTTAAGTCCAAGGATGCCCAGCATGATTAACGTAATAAAAAACAATTCGAGTAATGAAAAACGCTGCTGAAAGAAAGCGATTTCGGCTATTTTGATCATAATCAGCGTTGCGGCTGTCCATACTGCATAAGCGGTAGCAGTTGGTAATTGTTTGATGGCCAATGAAAAGAAATAGATATTGCAGACGCCAAAGACAATGTACCCTATGATTGGTAAAATGACAGGTAAACCGCCGTCCAGTTTATAAAAAGTGGCAAACTGCAGATTTTTGATCTCGCTGAATTTCATGAATTTGACCGAGAAGGTCCATGCAGCCTCAAATGCAGCAGCGATAACGATATATAACCAGGCCAATGTGTTGAATTATTTGTCGTAAGATATATAATTTTCCCGAACCGGGCTTAATTCAAGCGGTTCCGGTGGTAGATTATCGGAAGGCTTGTATTCCACCTGCTCCGCAACCGGGTTAAACTTCCTGAAAATTTTCCATTTACTGCTCAGCCAGTTAACTATCCGTGGACGCAGGTTATAATACCAACTGAACCAACGATAACGCAATAACTTCTGCTCATCAAAGCGCTTTACCGAAAAGGCGTGTTGTAAAAAGTAATCTTTCGGATAATCATAGTACAAGCCCCAGTTTTCGCGGTTATTGCCCGGTTTGTGACCTGGATCATAAGCTGTTCCGAATAAGTGGTCCCACAGCGAAAACTTAGTTGAGAAATTAGCATGGAATACTTCGCGGTAGTTGGCATGGTGCCACAAATGCAATTCTGGCGAATTAAGGAAGTATTTCAACTTACCAAATTTAACATTGACGTTGGCATGGATAAACATACCAAACATGGCATCCAAAAGCGCTTTGATCGGTATCACCATTGGATTGGCGCCCAGTATGACAATAGGGGCAAACTCTATGGTTTGGTTGATGATGATCTCCACTATATGAGAACGGGATCCCGCCAGGAAATCAACTTCTTTGCCTGAATGATGCGCTTCATGTGTTCGCCATAAAAGTTTATTGGCATGCTATAAGCGATGGAAAAGGTAGATATAGAGGTCGTGCGTTATCAGGAAAAACAAGACTTGTTCGGTTACCGACCAGCTTTTTATAAACTGAAAACCCGACCAATCAAAGTGATGCTGCAATGGAGCGATGATGTAATCGAATATCAGGATTTTTAGAAAATAGCTTTGGATGATGGTGTACCATACCAAATCCACCCAAAAACCTTCTCTAAAGAAGGGCAAACCCTTTCTATAAGGTGATATCCGCTCCCAGGCGATAATGAATATCACCCAGCAGATCAGTATAGTGGTTGTTATTACTAATAACTTCGATTGATCCATTTTCTAATTGTTCTATAAACGCCTTTGATTATCAATCGGCGAATATGAGGCTAAAGCCGCATTATTTTTATATTAATATGGCCGTTGGCTAAAGCCGAACCGCAATGAATTTAGACTTTATTTCATTGCCGTCCCATTTATGGGACGGTATAAAAAATTTCAAAGAGGCTTTAGCCAAAATCTACGCTTACGCCTATTATTGCCCTTGTTTGTACTCATCGCTAATATACACGCGCAGCCTTTTCATCGGGCCAAGTTCTGATTCATAAACCTTTTTGATACCATCGCCGGCAGCGGTTTCTACATCTCTGATGTCACGCACCAAACGCTGGAAGCCTTGTGGCTCAACTGATGCGGCATGGTCTGAACCCCACATTGCGCGATCAAGCGTAAAATGCCTTTCTACAAAAGTAGCACCTAAAGTAACGGCAGCAACTGTAGTAGCTAAACCAGTTTCGTGACCTGAATACCCAATTGGCACACCCGGATATTTTTTAGCCAGAGTTTGTATCATTTTCAGGTTCAGCTCTTCCGGTTTACAAGGGTAGGCTGATGTTGAATGAGCGATAAAAAGCGGGTAATCTTCATCAAATTCTTTTACCAGTTTTACAGCCTCTTCAATCTCGCGCATGTTTGACATACCAGTCGATAACATCAACGGTTTGCCTGTAAACAGGATGCGTTTGATCAACGGAAAGTCAGTTAATGATGCTGACGCCAGTTTATAGATCGGCGTATCAAACTGCTCCATAAAGTCAACTGCTTCTACATCCCAGGTGGATACAAACCAGTCGATGCCTTGTTCACGGCAATATTGGTCGATAGCAGCATACTCCTCGACGCCAAATTCTGTTTTGCGTTTATAGTCGATGTATGACATGCGTCCCCAGGGAGTATCGCGCATTATTTCCCATTGATCTTTCGGTACGCATATTTCAGGTGTACGTTTCTGGAATTTTACAGCATTTGCTTTCGCAGCTACTGCTTCATCAATTAGTTTTTTTGCTATTTCCAGTGATCCATTGTGGTTAATGCCGATTTCTGCTATAACATAACAAGGTTCGCCCGGGCCGATACGCTGACCTGAGCTTAGTTTATAAGTTTTTCCAATCATTTGTGGTTGCTGACTAACTTCTGTGTGACTTTCTTTAATAGTTATGGGTTGTTGTACCGCATGTTTTGTACGGGCTTCGATCAGTAGCTCGGCTAATTCTCTGAATGCGCCTTCTCCGCCTTTTGCCGCGCATACATAATCGACCTTTTCCTTTACGAATGACAATGCATCTGATGGCGCTGCGGTAAAGCCCACCAGTTCCATAATGCCCAAGTCATTGCTATCATCGCCTATATAGGCAATTTCTGATGCCTGTAAGCCCCGACGCTCCATGATCTCTCTGAGCACTGCAGGCTTGTCTTTTATACCTAAATGTAACTCGGTGATCTTTAGTTTTTCCGCCCGTTTGGCAACAGAAGGCGATAATTCGCCGGTGATAATTCCGCTATCGATATTGGCCAGGTTGCGCATACGCTCAACCGCCATCCCATCACGGATATTAAATTTTTTAAGTACCTCGCCCGATTCGCCATAGTAAACCCCGGCATCAGTCAATACCCCATCGCAGTCTGTAAGCAATAATTTAATGCTTAATGTTTTTTCTGTTATCATGGCTCTCATTTAATTAGGTTATCGATTTAAATAGCTGTCCAGCCGCCATCCACTACCAAATTAGCGCCCGTCATATAAGCCGATGCGTCGCTGGCAAGGAATATTAATGCACCCTGATAGTCAGAGGCGCTTGCCATGCGGCCCAGTAATGTTTTAGCCGAATAGTTTTTTACAAAAAAATCGTCCTGGCTATTTTCTACTCCTCCCGGAGATAGTGTATTTACTCTTACACCTTTATTTCCCCAATATGCTGCCAAAAAACGGGTGAAATTGATCACCGCGCCTTTGGTTACGGGGTATACCGCCGATTTAAAGAAGGTTTGATTGCCTTCTTTATCACGGTAAATACTTTGATCGGGTCCAACCATACCATAGGTGGATGCCAGATTGATGATACTTCCGCTGCCATTTTCGGCCATTACTGTTCCAAAAACCTGTGATGCCAGGAATACCCCTGTCACATTCACATCCAATGATTTGCGGAATGAGTTTAAAGGATAATTCTCAAATGCGGATTGTTCTTTAGCTAAACCCGGATTCTCGAACATATCGTTGATAGCGGCATTATTTACCAACACGTCTATCGAACCATAGTGAGCTATGATCCTATCACGGGCTTCTTTTAAAGATGTTTCATCAGTCACGTCAACTCTTAACCCCAGATGTTGTTCGCCTAATTTAGCGGCAAAAGCCTGGCAGGAGGCCTCATCTATATCGGCAACTACCACATTGGCCCCGGCAGATGCCAGTGCCTCACAGTGCTTTTTGCCTATGAGACCAACAGCACCGGTAACAATTGCCGTTTTATTTTTTAACGAAAACAGATCCATTATCTCAGGCTGTTTTTGGTTTGATATTATAGTTATTTACCTTGCGGAACACAGCTTCCAGCACGTCACCTTTCAGGTATTGTTTAACATCTCCGCTGGCAATGGCCTCTTTCATGATCGGCATTACATCACGGTAAGCTGAAAGGGTATAAGCAATGTCTTCATCAGTATGGCTGTAGCACATATTGTGGAAACCTGCCCACAACACACCACGTTTGATCATTTCCTGTTGCATAAGGGCTTTTACTTCAAGTCCGTTGCCGGCTTCGGGAGTAAAGGTCACCATTGAACGGCAGTTGTAACCAATACAACGGGTATAAATGTCCATACCTGTTTCAATGGCGATCTGGTTATAACCGTCTTTCAGCAATGCACCCTTTTCATCCAGATATTTAGGAACATTTTTGTCGCGAAGTTCATTGATGGTAGCAATAGTTGCTGCCAACGACAAAGCCTCGCCGCCAAAAGTAGTGTAGCTGAATACTTGTGAATTGAACAACTCCATTACATCGGCGCGACCGGTAAGGAAGGCGATTGGCATACCGTTGGCACAGGCTTTTGAGTAAACGGCCAGATCGGGTTTTACATCAAAATATTCCTGGGCACCACCTATTGCGATACGGAAGCCGGTCCACATTTCATCGAATATCAATAAAGTACCGTTGGCTTTA
>JAFAKI010000207.1 GCA_019235595.1 Mucilaginibacter sp.
CGTCGTGCGTTGCCTTCTTTTCTGTTGATCAGGTCGATGATATTTTCCTTTGTCACCGGTTTCAGCATAAATGCTTTTACAAACCAGTATTTGCGTGCGCGTTCAACATCGGCTGCAAATTTACTGGCCGACAGAATGTACACTTCCAATGGTTTCGGGAAAGTGGGGTACAACCATTTTATCCTGTCCAGAAAATCCCAAACATTCATGCCCGGATTGTAAATATCCAAAATGATGGTATCCGGCATTGTTTTGGCGTTCAATCTGCGGCCCGATAGCAGGCTCAAAACGCCGATACTGCTATCGGTACATTTTACTTCGCATGAAGTGCCATAGCGCGACAATACTTTTCTCAAAATAAATTGATCTAAGGGGCAGGTTTCGATGTAAGTCAGCTTGCTCATAATGGTAATGGGTTAATGAATAACCAAAATTATATCCCCCTGCCGGCATTACTGTTAGTGCCACTACGGGATTGCATGCGTAGTTTTACGGATTTGGCGATGGTCTTTTTCACGTATGAGGAAGCGTTGGAAAGTGTGATTCCTTCCCCGAGGAAGGGAAGGTAGGGGGTTTCTACAATACAGCTGGCGTACAAACCCCTCCCTGCCACTTCACAAACAACCGCACCCCTCCCCAAGGAGGGAATTTGTTTCGGATTTTAATAACTTTGCCGCCTTATAACATTCATCATGCCAATAAAAAAAGTCGTTCTATATTTTGTTCTCTTAACTTCCTTACTTTACTCGTGCAGCCACAAAAAGGTATTAGAAGGATCGATCACCTACGAGCTTCAATATCAATTGCCTGATAGTTTGAAAAAGTATGAGCTCTACCTACCTAAATCAGCCAAAGTATATTTCAAGGGCGACTCCGCAGTAAGTATCCAGCAAATGAACGATGAATCGACGACCATCATTACTCATAAATCCACCAACTTTATGCGGGTTTTGCTCGCCTCACGCGATAAAAAAATTATGATTGATTACAGCAAGGCCGACCAGAACGAGGAATCGCCTGCAAGATTGGGTTATAGCTATGTAGCCAGCGTGGATACCCAAACCATCGCGCACCACAAAGCATTAAAATATGTGCTGACCAACAAAGTTACCGGCGAAACCGATGAAGCCTGGTTTACCAAAGAAATCTCGCTTATTCCAAACTCACTGACCATGACCTTTGATACCACCAAAGGATTCCCAATGTCGTTCACCTCCAGCACAAATGGCATGCTGACCAAAACGACTGTAAAAGAGATCAAATTTGAACCTGTGCCTGCCGGGATATTTTCTACGCCAAAAGGATATGAAAAAATGACACCGCAACAGCTAAGGGAAATGCCGGTGGAGAATTAAAGAGCAGATTATATTACCTGCCTCTTTGTGACAGAATAGACATCATAGCGCCAACTGCCACGCCGATGGCTACACCCATGGCCACGTTTTTCATCACCACGCCGATACCGGCGCCTATGGCGATGCCTACCGGCAATAGATATAGTGGACGTCTTCTCATTGAGTAAAGATAATGGATTTACAAACTTTTACTAATCAATTGCTTCTGATCATAATAGTTCAAAACTTCAGCGATGACCAGGTTGGGCACCCAGCTTAAAAATGCGATGATGAGGTAGTTGTTTGCAAACCCAACACCACTACCAAAAACGGTAAATAGCCAAATGTAAAAACGAAGCGTCACCGCGGCAAAAGCCAATGAATAGCTCCGGCGCATCATCCGCACGTGCTCGTCTATTTTTCGGTTTCGCACGAACAGCCATGCCGACAGCGTAAATGTCACCCACAATGTATTTTGCAGTAAAAATGAGGTAAAAACACCCGGCCCACGATTGATAAAAAATGTCATCACATAGGCACCAGGTGCGGCAAAAAATAATACGCCGAATACATAGATCTTCCCTAGTAATTTGTGCAGATTGCGCCGGGCATAAACCCATTTAGAAAACTGGAAAAAACCGACAATAAGGATAGTACTTGCTCCAAAAATGTGCGCATAAAAAGCGGGCAAATACAAGCCCGTTTTTACCGCAAATTGCTTTAATGCAAGAAAGGCGGTATCCGGCTTAAAAGTAAGGTATTGTATCGTGCCTGCACACAATACAAATACCCAGAAGAATGCAAATATCCTTATTGCCTTTATTACCATTCCTTATCGCGAAGCCATTGTCTTCTCTTGTGTGCCCTTCAGTTTCTGGTTGATCCAGTTGATGTTGTATTTGTCGATGGCGGTTAATGAATCATCAACTGTCGTATTCCCATCCAATACTTTGCCACTATTTCTATCGTAGACCAATTCAATATTCTGGAAAACTTCCTTCCACCGCTTATCTTTAAATTCGTATCTGTAATCCGCATAAATTTCGTTCTTCATATAGCGAAGAATTTCCGGGGTTAAATAGTCGATATTCTTTTTTTGCCCCTCGTTATAACGACCGGCACCAATTAAAAGATTATAACAACCATTCAGATAGGAGTCATCCATCTTTACATATTTAGTAAAGCCGAAAGTTCTTTTATTAGGCAATTCAATCAACTTGTTATTTTTCACCATTAGGTAATGGTAGTAGGTTCCGCCAGTAATTGTCGTTGTAGAATCGTACAGATCAACATACATTAACGCGCCTGCTTTAACCTCAAAAAGAGAATCATTGATAGCTTTTATTTGGGTGATGTTACATGACCCTACATATTCGCCGTCACTCTCTTCCTCGCCATAATCAGTGCGTATTTCATGAGATAGAACTCTGTTCTTCTTTTTATCAATAATTACTAAATTTTTTGAATCATAAAATTCACCCCTACCCCCGATAAAATGATCTTTGAGTGAATAAAATGCAGCTTGAAACCAGTTTTCCGGCTCTTCTCGTTTTTCAGCGAGATCTATTTTATAATCGACATGAACCTCGCCGTCGATATCTTTTCTCAATGGATTTTGGAAGCCCCATATCTTATTGAGCATATTTAGGTCTACAAGGTAAGAGGGCGGAATATATAATGCAGCATGTTGTTCTCTCGAATTATATTCGGTGATTGACGGAAATTTATCCGGCTTGATATTTAAGCCCTTGATTGTTTCAATTTTTGAGAAGAACTCGCTAACTTTAAGATCAACCCTTTCAGAAATACTGGTGTCTTTTTTCAGATAGAAATAATTATCACCATCCCTTAAAACAGCCAGGTTCTCATCATCATTTATCGGGAAGATCTGATCATACTTAATAGGAACAATATTTTTCCCCACAAGATCATAAAAACCTTTCTTATTGTCTTTCTCCACCTCGACCATGCCCGGAAAAGTGCCGTTAATATTATAAACCAAATCATATTCGGCTGGTATGATTTCTTTCAGATCGGGGCTAACCAACCCCATTTTGTAAGGATAAGAACCTAAGCCTCGTTGGATATCTTCGATGTCCCACTTACCTTTCACAACATAGAAGTACGTCTTATTATTCAAATGCCCAAACCATATCACACTATCATATTTTGATTTAAGTTGCTTTGCCGTTTCAAAAGCTTTCAGAGTGATGGGGCTATACATATCCTTATCGGCTATTATTTTACTCCGTATCAAGTTTTCGTCAGCAAAATAATCCGCTAAAAATTCACGGGCATCAACCTGGATAATTTTAAATTGATGCGGCCCCAGCTGGTGTATTTTCAAGGTCAATACTGATGATTTTGCATCAAATGATTCACGGCTGAACTCAGCAGGAATTTTTGCAATAATCAGTTCGGAGTTTACAATACTAACAGTACTTGCATCAACGTTTAAATGTATTGCAGCTAAAGGTTTTTCCTTGCCATTAAGATCCTTTTTGCCAACTAAAAGATTGATCAGTTTCTTTAATGCCCGCGGAGGAGTGTTCACATCAAAATCAGCCAATAATGAAGCCGTTTTACCTTCATTGATCTGATTGCTAAAGGCGTATAAAAACTGGTTGATCTCGTCCTTTTTAGGTTTGATTAGGTTCCGGCTTCTGATAAAAAGGAACGCACCGGCAAGCAATACCAAAATTGCTACCGTGATAAGAATAGGTTTGGTTTTCATATCACCGAAGATAAGTAAATATGTCTATTCGGTGCAAGAGGACACCAAAGACGTCAGGCTGTAAATCTGCTCGCAGTTTCTCCGCTAAACTCACGCATAAAATTCTTGCGATAGTTGAGCGGGCTTTGGTGCATTTTGTGTTTAAACATTTTATAAAAATGCGATACATCGCCAAAGCCGCTGTCGAACGATATTTGTGATATTGGCTTATCCGTTTGCACCAGTTGCTGGGTGGCGTAATTGAGCCGGTATTCGATCACGGTTTCCATAAATGTTTTGCGGGTGATCTTTTTAAAGTATTTGCAGAAGGCGTTTGGCGTCATATGGGCAATGTAGGAAGCCTGGTCGAGCGAAATATCGCCCCTGAAATTCTCTACCAGGTAAGCAAATACCGGGTTAATACGCTCCTGTTCAGCACGGGATTGCTCCGCAACGCTACGCTGCTGATCCAGTAACTTGTAGTCAGTTGAAACCGCAAGGCGTTGCAATATCTCCAACAATTCGATCAGCATTTTAAAGTTATTCTTCTCCTCAGACAGATGCGTCAGAACATGATTTATACTGGCTCGGGTATCACCATTAAAACAGATCCCACTGGCGCTCATTTGCAGCAGTTTTTTAATGCCTTGCAGTTCATCTTTATTTAAAAAATCCTCGCCTAAAAAATTGCCGCTAAACTGGATCACTATGGCACTGGCATCTTCATGATTGGTCCCGTCGGCTTCCAGTTTCCAGCAATGTGGCAGACAGGCGCCGAGTAATACTAGGTCGCCGCTTGAAAAGTCTTCCATGTGGCTGCCAACATAGCGTTTGCCACGCCCGTGCACAATATAAGTAAGTTCATATTCCTCGTGAAAATGATAGGGCGCATCAAAAGCCGGTTTACCAAAAGTCCGGATCAGGAACGAATGCCCGCTCGAAGGCTGAAGCACCTCATAAGAAGCTTTAATCATAGGTTATTTTGGTTTTATAATTACCAGAATGCAATATAATGATAATATATACCACATATCAACCATTCTTATCATTTTTTTGAATTAACTGCCGGACTAAATTTGATTATAAGCCTCAATCGAATGAACACCACTTCTCAATTACCTAAACTGGATGATTTTATCCCTGTAAATCAAGGCCATATCACCGAATTCCAAGAAAAAGGGCATACACTGATACATGGGATATTGTCTGCCGATGAAATAGCTGCATATCGTCCAATCATCGTAAACGCTGCCGAAAAGTATAACACCGAAAAACGTAAAATAGCCGACAGAGATACCTATGGCAAGGCTTTTTTGCAGATCATGAACTTGTGGCGTTGCGATGAAGGTGTAAAAGAATTTGTTTTATCGAAACGGCTGGCCAAAATAGCGGCCGATTTGATGGGGGTTGAGAATGTGCGGATTTATCACGATCAGGCATTGTTTAAGGAAGCCGGTGGAGGTCCAACTCCCTGGCACCAGGACCAATACTACTGGCCAATCGACACTAATAATACCATCACACTTTGGATGCCCCTGGTAGATATTGATGTGGATATGGGAATGCTCACTTTTGCATCGGGCTCATTTAAAAATGGCGCAGTATTCGATTTTGAAATTTCGGACGAATCCGAATCTGCATTCGATGATTATGTACAGAAGGAAAAATTCCCGATAACCAGAGCGCAAACGATGAATGCCGGCGACGCAACTTTTCACCGCGGGTTTACTATTCACAACGCACCCGGCAATCAATCTAATCAGATGCGGGAAGTAATGACCATTATTTACGTGGCCGATGGAGCAAGGGTATCTGAACCAAAGCATAGTTGGCAGCGAAACGATCACCAAAAATGGCTGATGGGAAAACCGGTTGGGGAATTGATTGATTCGGAATTGAATCCAAAGGTTCTCTAAGGATATGGAATAATGAATTTTGAATGCCGAATGATGAAGTAATGCTGTTCACTTCATCATTCATTATTGGGTATTCGGTGTTCGATATTCCAGGCTTACTCAGCCGCCCATATCGCATCCAGAAACCAATTTTTGCTGTCAAAAAATAGCTCTACAGGTTTAAAGCCCGCCTTTTCGGCCATCTGGCCGGTTTGCAATACGGTAAACTTCTGGGATATTTCCATAAAGATGTATTCGTCTTTCTGAAAATGGATGTGCTTGTTGCCTATGGTTACGATCTGATCCTCCTGGCTTACCAGGTAGCTTTTACAAGCGCCTGATTCCGGGTCATAGGTTGGATAATGTTCAAATTTGGTCAGGTCGAAATCTCCTCCTAATTCACGGTTTATTCTTTCCAATAAATTCAGGTTGAAACGTTTGGTGATGCCTCCCTTGTCGTTGTAGGCAGCTAATATGGTTGCGGGGTTCTTTTTCAAATCTATCCCGATCAGCACCATATCATCTTCATTCAGATGGTTCCGCAATTCTTTACAGAAATTGATGGCATCAGGTACCGGCATGTTACCGATGTTGGAACCCAAAAACAGTATGACTTTCCGCCTGTCGGATGCAACAGCGGCCTGTTTAAGCATATTGAAATATTCACCATTAAGACCGTGGATTTTTATACCCGGAAGGGTAACCGGCAGCGTAACATTCAGGTAAGAGATCACGTTACCAGAAATATCGATTGGCATATAGGTAAAATCCGCCTTTTGTTCCAAAAGATGTTTAAGCAGGTAGGATGATTTCATCGCATCGCCTGCACCTAATTCGATTAGATCGAAAGGACTACCATCTGCCATAATGGCTTTACATATCTCAGCTGTTTTGGTCGAAAATATTTCCAGTTCGCAATTGGTAGGGTAATATTCCTCACAATTCATCAGCTCCTGGAAAAGCTTGTCGCCGTTGGCGTCATAAAAATATTTGGAGTTTAGGCGCTTAGGGCTCGACCTTAAACCATTGATAACGTCATCAAAAAACTGGTTCGTTTTCAGATTAACCGTGTCATTCAAACTTGATTGGAGCATGTAAATAGCCATGTTTTCAGGTTTCTATATAATGTTATTGAGCAAGACGTATGCCAGTAAATTGCCATTGCAGGTGCGTTTGAAAGAAATTGCGATATGTGACGCGTTCATGACCCGGCGAAGTCACTTCCGACGCTCCTCTCAAAACCTGCTGGTTCACCATAAATTTGCCATTGTACTCACCTATGGCTCCCGGCGCTTTCACAAAACCCGGGTAAGGCAGATATGCGCTTTCGGTCCACTCCCATCGGTAGCCCCAATTGAACTTGTCTGCAGCTGCTTCCCATTCAAATTCGGTAGGCAACCGTAACCCTTTCCACGCGGCATAGGCCGACGCTTCGAAATAGCTGATATGGGTAAGCGCATCCTTGGGATTTAATAGCTGAAGACCGTGATAAGTATAGTTATGCCACTCCCCATCAATCTGGTGCCAGTATAGCGGTGCTACCACTTGATTTTTGTTAACCCAATCCCAACCCTCTGCGTGCCAATGCCTGAAGTTTTGGTAGCCGCCATCGTTTATAAACTCCAGGTATTCGTGGTTTGAAACCAATGCCGGACTTATCCCATAAGCATTCAAATAAACCTTATGCCTGCCCAGTTCATTATCAAAGCAAAAGCTATCACCGTGGTGACCGATCCCATAAATACCTTCTTCCATTTTTATGAAATCAGCATCAGCAGGTTCTGCTGGTTTGGGCGAGTTATATTCTTTTGAATAGGCAGGAAACAAGGGATTATGCCCGAGGATATATTTAATATCGGTGTACAAAAGTTCCTGATGCTGCTCCTCGTGGTTGAGGCCGAGTATCAGCAGTTCCTTTACATCGTCTGAAATATCACCGCTCAAAAATTTATCCATTGCTTCATCTACGTATTCGCGATACTTGTAGATGTCCGCTACAGTAGGTCTGCTCAAATTTCCCCGGTCGGTGCGTATTACTCTTGTGCCGACAGTCTCATAATAGCTATTGAATACGAAATTATACTGGGGATCGAAATCCTGGTAGCCCATAAAATAAGGTTTCAGAATAAAGGTTTCGAAAAACCATGAGGTATGCCCCAAATGCCATTTAGGCGGACTAACATCTGCAATGGGCTGCACTACATAGTCTTCCGTTTGCAAGGGGGCGCAAATTTGCTCGGTCCGTTTCCGGACTGCTTTATATCTATCAGAAAGTTTTATCATTGGTTGCTCTCCAAATACCTTTTCAGGTCTGAAATTGTTTTAATATTTAGTTCTTTGGCTTGTTTTTCACGCATCATCAGCGCGTAGGCATTGTTAAAGCCAATAGGTTTAAGCCATTTGATGCCATACTTCTTCTCAAACTCGCCAGCCACATAGCTATAGGTTTTATTGTTATCTGTAATTAAAGAATCTATTGTTTTTGATGAAGGTTGAAGAATAGCCAACAAACCTGTCCCGGTATATTCAGGGTATAGATCAATCTGGTTATTATTCAAGGCATCAAAACATATTTTTGTGCCGCCCAGCCCAGTTTTGGTAGATACGTCATAATCGGTATAACCCTTTATCAGCAAGGTATACATGCTTGCGAGTATATATTGCTCGCCAAAAATTTTTGAGCCGATACATACTACCCCGTTATTACCATTTCGTGAAGGCTTCAAAAGTCCGTTCATTCTCAAGAAATCTGCGGCTACTTTTTCAGGAGTCTGATGCAAGTAGTCGGTACGGTAATTCAGATCAGACATAATGGAATCGGTGATCCTGCCTGCCAACAGATTAAGTGTCTTCTCTAAATCCGGGAATCTTGTCAAAGCATCTTCACGAACTATCGGTGCTGCATAATAAGGCGGGAATATTTTTTTGTCGTCATCTAAAACGATTAAACTGTAGGCTTTTAAACGGCCGTCGGTGGAATAGCCGCTGATCACATCCAACTGTTTCTCATAAGCCGCTTTGTACATTACGGCATCACCGATCACGATGGGGTGGACTTTTAACCCGTACTTGCTTTCCAGGCCAAGGTTACCATCCTGCCTTCCCATAAATTCAGGTGTAAAACCGGCAGTCAGTTTTCCGCCATAAGCAGCCGACGGAATAAAGTAAAAAGACGCCAGCACTATCAGTAGCAGTGGCAAGGCAGCAGTGGCAGTTTTTAGCTTTCGGAGATTAAGATACTGCAATCGCGACAGCAAAAAATCAAACAAAATCGCCAGTAAAGCGGCAGGAATAGCTCCGGCCAAAATCATATTGGTATTGTTGAGCGATATACCACCGAAAATAAACTCACCCAGACCGCCAGCAGCAATGTACGAGGCCAACGTAGCAACCCCAACATTGATAACTGTTGCAGTACGTATCCCAGCTAATATTACGGGCATAGCTAACGGTAGTTCCACTTTAAAAAGAATTTGCCATTTATTCATCCCCATTGCGAGCGCGGCCTCTTTTACTGCCACATCAACCCCAGTAATGCCCGTATAAGTATTTCTGATAATGGGTAAAAGTGCATATAACAGTAAAGCAACGATAGCGGGCCTTACACCAATACCCAGCAGCGGGATCATAAACCCCAAAAGTGCGATGCTCGGAATGGTTTGCAAAACCCCGGCTATTCCTAATACTATGCCCGAAAGATATCTTTTACGCGTTATCCAGATACCCAAAGGCAACCCAATTACCACTGCTATGATGAGCGAAATAAATGTCAAGCCGATATGCTGCAAAGTTTGCATGAGCAGCTTATCGCTTTGCTGCCGCATAAACTCCCATAAGGTTTGCTGATGCTCATTCATGCGCGGCCGTTTTGATATTTGTAAAATGCAGCTATCAAGTGCTCAAACCCCACCGATAGGGTTTCATTTTCATGGGTAATATTCAGATGATCGACCTGTTGAGATTTGAAATTTTCTAAACCCGACCAAACCGATATATCAGCTTGCAGACTTCCGCTATTTCGCGCTTTTGTGTGTGGTAATAAACTCCAGATATCCCTGATGAGCACCGCTTTAAATTCCAGTTGCAACTGTTGTTCTTTCAAAAACGATTCGACAAACGGATTAGCTGGTTTGTATAGCAAGTCGGTAGGTGTCCCAATCTGCACAATCTTTCCTTTATCCATCAGGCAAATCCGGTCGCCCAATTCAAAAGCCTCCTGCACATCGTGTGTTACCATGATAATGGTTTTTCGCTTTAGTTCGTCCAAAGCTTTGAACTCAGCATGAATTTTTGACCGGGTCACATTATC